>NZ_JBWYIX010000002.1:0-261575 GCF_056779935.1 Acinetobacter sp. ANC_7512
GTTGTTTTACCATGGTCAACGTGACCGATTGTGCCCACGTTAACGTGTGGCTTATTACGTTCAAACTTAGCCTTAGCCATGAGATCTTCCTCGTTTACGTCGAACACAATTCTAAGATTGTTCAGTATCGACCTGTCGCCAAAAAAATGACACTTTAAATACTTGAAAAGCAGACTAATAAGCCTGCTTTCTTTAAAACTTTGTAGAAATTTCTACTAAACTGTATATCTGGAGCTCTTATCGAGATTTGAACTCGAGACCTCTCCCTTACCAAGGGAGTGCTCTACCACTGAGCTATAAGAGCATTTAATACTTCGATGGAGCGGGAGACGAGGGTCGAACTCGCGACATGCAGCTTGGAAGGCTGCCGCTCTACCAACTGAGCTACTCCCGCATATTGGTAAGACACTAGATCGAAGTTTTAAAATTGGTGGTGAGAGAAGGATTCGAACCTTCGAAGCTTACGCGGCAGAGTTACAGTCTGCTCCCTTTGACCGCTCGGGAATCTCACCATTTACACTTACTTCAGTGTTGTTCTTTACTCGACTACTTAAACTCTCTAAGATGGTGCCGGCACACGGATTCGAACTGTGGACCTACTGATTACAAGTCAGTTGCTCTACCAACTGAGCTATGCCGGCGTTTCTTAGTGTTTCGTACGTTTCGTATCGGAACGGTGTGCAGTTTAGCAAAACTTGAAATCCGTGCAAGTGTTTTTTTCAAAAAAAACCCTAAAAACTCACAAAATCAATCCGTTTGATGATAATTCAACCGCTTTGATCACTGCGCGAGCTTTTATTTGGGTTTCATTCCACTCAGAATCAGGATTTGAGTCTGCAACAAGACCCGCACCAGCCTGTACATAAACCTTATTTTCGCGAATAACACAGGTTCTAATTGCGATAGACATGTCCATTTCACCATGCCAGCCTAAATAACCAACAGCACCGCCAAAAATTCCACGTTTTACTGGCTCAACTTCGTCAATAATTTCCATAGCACGAATTTTTGGTGCCCCAGAAAGTGTTCCTGCAGGGAATGTTGCTTTAAAAACATCCAAAGCATCTACGCCTTCCGCAACTTCCCCTTGCACATTAGAAACAATATGCATGACATGTGAATAACGTTCGATCACCATTTGATCAGTGACTTGCACTTTACCGATTTTTGATACACGCCCAATATCATTGCGACCCAAATCAATCAACATTAAGTGCTCTGCGATTTCTTTCTCATCGGAAAGTAAATCTTTTTCCAGCGCTAAATCTTCTTCTTTGGTTTTACCGCGTGGTCGTGTGCCGGCTAATGGGCGCACAGTCGCCACCCCATTTTCTAAACGCGATAAAATTTCTGGTGATGAGCCCACAATATAAAATGGCTTTTCATCACTAAGCGTCTTTCCTTGTACTAAAAACAGATATGGTGAAGGATTAAGATGACGTAATGCACGATATACTTGTAAAGGATCACCATCAAAGTCCGATACCATGCGATGACCAGGAACCACCTGCATCACATCACCCGCACGAATGTACTCTTTAACAGTTTCAATCGATTCTAAGAATTTTTCTTTACCTGTTAATGATTCAAAATAAGGGGCCGTGTGAGGCTTTGCCTGCAAGCTCACCGGTGTGGCAAGTAATGATTCAATTTCATCCAGCTGGCTTTGTGCTTTATTAAAAGCATCCGCATCCTGTGTATCCGCATGTACGATAATAAATAGCGTGTCTTTTAAATTATCAAAAACTACAACTGTTTTAGACAACATGAGCCATAAATCTGGCAATCCAACAGGATCAGCATCAGGAACGTTATTTAAGCGCGGTTCAATATAACGTACCGCGTCATAACCTAGATAGCCCACCAAGCCCCCTGTAAAGTTAGGCAAATCTGGAAGTTCTGCTTTTGATGGCACTTTGAACTGCGATTGAAAGTCACGGATATACTGGAAAGGATCTTGGCACTCAAACGATTCGACTTGACCGTCAGCATTCTGAATTGTTAACTGTCCTGCATTACAAGAGAATACGGTTGACTCACCTAGACCAATAATGGAATAACGCGCCCAGTTTTCACCACCTTCTACAGACTCAAATAAATAAGCTTGTTGATGTTGTTTTAAACGTGCAAATACTGACAATGGAGTATCAGTATCAGCTAAGCGTTGGCGATAAACTGGAATTAAGTTAAAACCTTGTGATTGAAGTTGTTGAAATTGAGTTGACGTTGTCATGAGGAATTCTCTGTAGTTTTCGATGCATATTGAATGTTCTATAAGGTCTGCGCTGAGAGACGCCATCGAAAAACATTAAAACTATTCATTCCTCTACCCTTCTTTATTTATTACAACTTATTTAGAAATCAACACAGTTAAATCATCAACTACTTGTTGCGGCTTACATAACTGAATATCTTCACCATGATTATAACCATAGCTTACGACAATACAATCAATACCCGCACGGCGCGCTGCCTCTACATCATTCGATGAGTCACCGATCATCAAGGTATTTGCCACAACAGTTCCAAAGGCTTCAACACAATGCAACAAAGGTTTCGGATCTGGTTTTCTCACCTCAAAACGATCTCCACCCACCGTATCCACAAAATAGTGATCCATATTTAATTCAGCTAATATTTTTCTAGCGGGTAATTCCGGCTTATTCGTAACACACACCATTTTTTTTTGATGAGCTCGACCCCACTCTAAAAATTCGATAATGCCGTGAAATGGACGCGTATCCACGCACGGCTCTGCATTATAAATTTCTAAAAAAGTATCCAATAATTGTTGATGCTCAGAAGGCTCTACACGGCCAGTCAGATGCATTAAAACACTCTGACAGAACAATGAAGTGCCTTTGCCAATCCAATTTCGAACTTGAGTTTCTGTGACCAAAGGCAGTTCTAATACATTCAAACTCATATTCATGGCACGATATAGATCAAATGCCGAATCAACCAAGGTTCCATCCAGATCAAAAAGAATTAAGTCACGCTGTTCCAAATTCGCAATATTCATTATTTTAAACCTAACAAAAAAGGCATGCGAAAGCATGCCTTAAAAAATCACATGCAACTTAGTTGAAAATAAACCAGGCAACCAGTGCCACAATCACTAACACCAATAATGCCATTAAGCCAATATTGGCATTTTTTTGAGTTTCCAACTCTTTTTCCGTACAAGCTGCAGGAATATTTACCTCACACGCTTCATGCTTATTGACAGTTGTATTAACATCAACTCCCTCAGGAATTGGCGCTGGTTTAGGAATTCCTACATTTTGAGGCATACCATCTCGAGTAAGCTGAACTGAGCTATCTCGCTCTTTCAGATCAGGCATACCCTGCTCAAGCATTTCAGCTGCTGCTGTCTTCTCTACTGCAACCTTTGAAGAAATTTCAGCTGTTGCGATTGCTTCGCTAGGCTGCTGAACATCTTGTAATGTTTGTGCAGATTGCGCAGGTGCTAAAACTGAAAATTTATGGCTAGCGAATTGCAGAATATCGCCATCTTTAACAATAGTTTCGCCTTCAGCAACTTTTGTATCGTTAATAAACGTGCCATTTGACGAACCTAAGTCTTGAACAGTGAGCACCTGCTCTTTTAGAAACAAAGCAGCATGACGGCGTGATACATCTGCAGACTGAATCAAAATATCTGCATCTTGATGACGACCCACCAACATGTCTCGATCGATATCAACTTCTTTACCCGCAAATTCGCCAGTAATTGTTTGTAATTTCCAAGTCATAGTTTCGATCCATTATTCAAGTTTTGACATTTTAACATGGCTGTTTTCGAGATTCACATTGAACGCATGTTATCGAGACGGTCTCAATGTCGTGGTTGTGACCGTATTTTGTGTTCTTTGCACATCTTGTTTTGGCTCAATCGCGACAGGGGTTTCCACCACGACTTGGGCATTGTTTGTATTTGTTGTGGCAACTTGATTGTAAATCACAGGCTTTGGCAGCACTCGCGTTGATTTCACCACAGGATCCTGAGTCACGATGACATTTGGACGTTCAATCACACGCCCTACTGGCTTAGACTGCGCTGTTGGAGCAGTATAACGCTGTACCTGTGGCTCTACTGCTTGAGGCGTTGATGGCACTACGATAGGCTTGACGGGTTGAGGAGTACTTGATACAGGCAACCGCTGTTGGAAGATATCATCAACATTATCTGGTAACTTCTTAAATGTCCCATCACCATCCAGTGCTAACTGCAAACTGTATAAACGATCATAGCGTTGCTGTGACAATCTACGAATATCAGCCGTATCTCCTACGATTGTTGGATGAATAAAAACGAGTAGGTTTCGTTTCACATTATTCTTTGCATCTGCTCTAAACAGTCTACCCAAACCAGGAATCGAGCTTAAACCTGGGACGCCTTGACGCGTTAACTTAGTATCATCTGAAATCAGACCACCCAGTACAATTGTTTGACCATTTTCAGCCAAAATCGAGGTTTTTATGGCACGCTTAGTGGTCACCAAGTCTTTCGCCTCACCACTATCTGGCTTCACCGAGGATACTTCTTGTTCTACAGCAAGACGAACTGTTCCACCTTCACCAATTTGCGGAATGACCTTTAATGTAACACCAACATCTTTACGCTCAATTGAAGTATAAGGGTTTGCTGTTCCACCTGTTGTTGTCACAGATCCTGTCTGGAATGGGACATTCTCACCCACAACGATATAAGCTTCCTCGTTATCCATGGTGACAATCGACGGTGTAGACAATAAGTTCGACTTAGTATTGGTCTTTAATGCCTGAATCAGTGCGCCATACAGTTTACGCGATCCATTCGCACCTTCTTTATATTCACCTAAGGCCAATGAAGCACCAGCTCCAATCAAACCAGCACCCGTAGCTACATTACCAAGGAATCCAGAAGCCAATTGACTCAGCCCTACACCCGCTTTATCAAAATTGATTACACCAATACCGCTACTGATGTCACCTAGTGCCCACTGAACACCCAATTGATCTACGTCATTTCCTTCAACTTCAACAATAGCAGCCTCAATGAGAATTTGTTGACGACGCACGTCAAGTTGATGAATAGCAGATTCAATTTCACGCATGAGTTGAGGATCTGCTTTTACCACTAATGCATTTTGTGCACCATCAGCAATAATACTCACGCCATTACTATTAAAACTTGTAATATCTTGTTGATTTTGATTTGAACCACTATTCAAATTAATCGCTGGGGTATTCACACTCCCATTTGAAGACGTATTACTCGAGGTATTATTAATTAATGAGTTACTAGCACTTGAATTGGAGCTTGAACTATTTGAATTACTGGTACTATTCACCGCCTGACCAGATACTAAACCTTGTAAAATTTCAGCCAAATTTTTTGCGCTTGCATACTTAAGCTTAAATACTTTTAGACCGCCTAAGCGATCAGCTGAAGGAACATCAAGCATTTCGATCATTTGACGAATGCGTTTACGAGTACTTGGATCACCCTTGATCAAAATCCTATTAGTACGTGCATCTGCGATAATACGTACTCGAGAACCTGAAATGTCTTTGGCACCCCCCGTAGAAGACATTGAATCCAACAAAACTATCAGCTCTTCAGCTTGGCTAGACTGCAAGCTAATAGCCTCAATATCGTTTTGTCCCGTTCCATCTAAATTACGAATAATCGTTTCAAGCTGTGCAATATTATTCGCACGATCTGAGACTATAAGCGCATTTGTACCTTGTACCGCCGCCAAATGCGCAAATTGCGGCATGAGTGGTCTTAACGCGGGTATTAGATCATTGGGGTTAGTATTTTCCAGCCAAATGACACGAGTGACCACTTGATCACCTCGTGCGTTCCGAGAGGCATCAAAAGGCACACCTGAATTTTTTACATTATTGTCAGGGACTAAGCGGATAGTGTTACCCGCAGGTACAGCAACAACGCCATTAACGTTTAACACACCCAAGAACAAATCATAGACTTCAGCTTTGTTTAAAGCCTTATTTGAAATGACCGTCACATTACCCCGAACCCGCGGATCAACTGCGAAGTTTTTTCCCGTGATATCTGCCACTTCATTAATAAATGCAGTTAAATCTGCATCACGCAGGTTAATTTTCCAAGTTTGCGCTTGCGCAGCGGTACTTGCGACAGCCAATACTGGTGCTACTGCGACCATCGCCCAAAGTGACCGATTTCGATTTAAAAAATCCATAACTTGTTATATTTCCTAATACTTTATGCAAATTTACACATTTTAAAATTCTTGTTGGAAGGTCATCACTTGATCACCTCGTTTTACTTCAATGCGAACTTTACCTTCTCGTTTAGCCTGTTCTAGCAGTTGTGCATCGCTTTGTCCTTGACCGACTGACTGCCCATTCAAGGATAAAACGCGATCACCAGGTCTTAATCCCAGTTTGCTTCTCAAAAATGCAGGCGTTCGATCCGTGACTTCATAACCTTGACCACTGTCAGTGTTGACACCCATATTACTTAAGTATTGTTCACGATTTTCTTGAATTTGATTGATTGCCTGACCAATGGCATTTTGAGTGGTCGTTTGACCAGAATTCGGTGTTACGTTAGCAGAATTTTGCTGTGCATCAGGTATCAGTGGCTGATTAAGATTCTCTATTCCAGTAAATCTCAACTCAGTCGTCGCACCACTCGGCTGTTTCAATACCACATGATCCCAATATACTTCTGAAAGCTGATAAGAACTTCCTTCCAAAGTTTGTCCAATGGTATAACGATCAGCAACCTCTCGCACTTTAATCACGGCTGAAGATTGACTACTTGGCGTCGAAACCACAACCCCTTGCAACGTAAGCGCTAAATTAGCATCAGCACCACTCACTTGCGCACCTGTTTCTTGAAACAAAGAGAAACTCGATATATTCGGAACAGGAGGTTGCTGCGAACCTAATGCGACTCGCTCAACTTGCATGACTTGCGGTGGTGCAACCACCAACCAAAATAATGAAGCGAGCTTCCACATTAAGATTAAAATCAGAATAAATAAAGTAAGCGGAGCAATTCGATCTAAATCTTTAAATGAAATTTGTGAAAACTTATCTTGGAATCCCTTCATTAGAAGCCTCCACTCAGCAGTGGCTGTCTCGTACTGACAACAAAGGTATCCAAACCAGCTTTACCATCATATGAAGGCACATTCATTAATAATCTTTGGGTCACCTGTGCATCCAACATTAATGCAGGATCTAAACTAAGGTTGGCCATTTTTTGCCCGCGCTGATCTTGTACATCAATGAGCAGTTTTCCAGCTTCGTCTGAAAATTGCCCTTTTAAAGATGGCATATTCATTCGTTCTTGTTTCTGGGCAAAGGTATAAGTTAGCGTACCACCACCCCATTGCATCTCTCCGGCGGTTTTTGCAAAACCATCGTTTTGTTTGAATTGAAATGCTACATCCTTCAACTGAATACTATTCTGAGGCCATTGCCAATCCACAAATGTTTTGAGTGTTTCAGGGGCAATATTTCCATTCATATTTTTGATAATTATTTTTTTTCCAAGCCCATAACCCACCACACCGTTGAGTTGCGTCTGACCACTATGTATTTCTAAGTTGGCACCAGCTCTTAATAAAATCAGATCGAGAGGACGTGTTTGCCAGATGACAGAACCTGCAAGATTTCCTTTTTGCCAATCTGCTTGACCTTGCCAGATATTGCCACTGACATTTTTTAAAATTTGATTATTTTTATAAAATTTAGCAATGAGCCACGATGCTGGAACTTGTAAAAAAACAAATAATAAAAAAGCGAAGATAGCGACGCTTAACCACACCATTTTTTTTGATTTTTTTATCATTCCATGTATACCAACATCTAAGTCTAATTAACCGCAAAATGTTTGAAAATTTTCTATCTTGGTATTATGCATAAATTTTACACTTCTCCAATTCACTTATAAAAAAACCAAGCAGATTTGCTTGGTTTTTTTAATATTAGTGTCATTACATGACAAATCAGTGAAATTAGATAAGGAAATCTTCTAATTTGGCACCTTTTTCAAGCTCTGCAACCAACCAACGTGGCTTCTTTCCACGCCCTGTCCAAGTCTCCGCAGTATTATTTTTATTACGATAACGAGGCTCTACAGATTTACGCGTGCTTTTCTTACGCTTTTGTGCACCATATTCAATGAATTGCTCTAAAGACATACCCACTGATTCAGCAATTTGAGTAATCTGATGATAAGCATCTTCAATTTCCTGATCTTTCTTAGACTCGATCAAAGCTTGGGCTTCAGCAGTTAACTTTCTTAACTCTTCAACAGATAAATTACTAATATCAGGCATAACATTTACTCCAAAAAATTCAATATCATTATTAGATTTATAAAGCGCCATCTTATTGTTATAAATTATTTTAATCAATCCATCATGTTATTTAATATACATAAATAAAACAAATAATTTAACACATTAATTAACCGAGTCTATTTCTATTATTTTTTCTCTAATATGCTCTGGAATCAAAACCTTTTGCATTGTATTTTTATCCACACAAACTATAACGGCCTCAGCAATTGCCACAATTTCATTCTGTTGCTCACTCCAAACTGTATATTCCATCCTGAAGGCAGAGTTACGCAATTCAACCACTTTAGTTCCAATGCGTAAATAATCAGGATAAAACACTGGTTTAAGATATTTACAACTATTTGAAGCCACAACAGTATTAATATCTAACGCTAAGATTTCTAATTGATTCAAATACTCTATTCGAGCAGTTTCAATATAGCGATAATAAATCACATTATTGACATGTCCAAAAGCATCCATATCACCCCAAGCGACTTTTTGATGGGTAATGACTTTGTACTCATTCATTTGTTTCATTCAGCATTCTCATAACTTAAATTGAATAAATTTATTATGGGTCTCAAAGACACTGTTCAATTGCTGAGTTAATACAGCATCGCCTTTTAATACAGATTTAATTCTTAAATAGTTCATTAAAGGGTGATCAGGATATAATTGCAATAATGCCTCAGCATCCTGTTCACGATGAGTCGCAGTATAAATATGCCATTTAGAAAAACTCAAAATCGGTAATCCAGGATATTTCATTTCAAAATGATCAATCTGGTTTTCAAGCATTTCATAATCAGGATTTTGTTTTAACAATTGTTGTTGAAACCATAAATAAAAAATATCCTGATCGAACCGTTCTTCTAATAAAGACAAAGAAAGTTGAGTTTCATCAAAAGCCATCTCAGGAATGCGAGAAATAAGTTTTAACCATAACGATTTAATACCATATGAAGACGACACAATTTGATCACTCATTTGAGCATACCGAATTTGAATAAGCTCTAAATCTGTATTTGAAACGTTGTCAAAATCATTGAGTAGCTTTAAAAGCCATTTCTTTTTATGTTCCAAATCTAAATGACCATATTGCGTGGCTTTTAAATAATGCCATGGATATTGAATCGCAAATCTACCCCATAGATGATTCAACTTATGCTGATAAGCATCTTCAAGATCTTTTAACCAAGGTGACAGCATATGACCATGTAAAAACTCTAAATGGGTTAAAGCCTGATCTGGAAGCTCTTGAGCTAAATAAATTTCAATACGCTGGAGTTCAGCCAATTCAAAAGCATCTGCAGGACTTTGTTGTAAAACACTCAACGCATCATCAATACGATCTTGCTTCAACCATATACGAGACTGAATAACCTCTTTGAGTAATCCTGAGTTCTCAAACACAGGTTGTAAATATTCTCGCTGTTTTGTGTTGGCCTCCAAAACCCACAAAACACCTAATTTTTCATACGTATGTAACCTTGAAAAGTCTGTAACTTGTTGAATTTTACGCTGCTCTCTTGATCTCATCTTTCCAACCCAAAACCATAAAAGATGAAGAGATAAAGCAACGAATAGAAGAAAAAATGAAACAAACCAGAGGTTCGTTTGAATCTGAATACCGTGCCAAAGTATGTAAATATAACCTGGCCCTTCTTGATAACTCAGCACACTTAACACGGCTAATATCATTAAACCAACTAATGCATAAACTATAAAAATATGTTTCATGATTAGCCCTCTAAAATTGCTTTACTGTTCAATTTAGGGACAGGTAAAAGTTGTGCTTGTTTGAGATGTTTCACTTTATTTTTTATTTTGATTGCCACAGCATCAGGCAGTTGATCCAGTTCATCGATAATTGAGGTCAGTGCATTTTGATAATCAATGTATTGTCCTTGTTGTAGTGCTCTTTGAGCAAATAACACTCTCAATTGAACTTCTTTTAAAACTAATCTTCGATTAAGTAATACCGGCATCTGTTCATCAACGCGTTCAACTTTGAATACACGCTCAAACCATGAGGATTGCGAAGAGTTATCACTCGTGAGGTGCTGTACTTGTTGTTCATTTTTCAAATTTGCATCAATATTTTCAAGCAAGTCTCCTAACTGAGCCATTTGAATATTTTTTGCCACAACATATTGTTGAATCATTTTTTGATCATGCTCAACAGCTCGATGCATTGAAACCTGCAATGTATCTGCCAAAGCCAAGCGCTCAACCAATTGATCCAGTTGATTGAGTTGCTCAAGCGCATATACAAACTCATGTTGATCTAAGGCAAATTGAATTAGCTCTAATTTTTGACTTAAGAGTTTGATTGGATTGATTTCAGATTGAATTTCTTGTTGATTCTTGTTTTGCTGAGGTGGATTGGATTGAGACGAAACCTGCTGATTTGAGCGCTGAATTGCTACCAACTGATCATTCAAACTTGCCACTAATTGCTCTGATTTATGTTGAGTTTGTTGTAGCAACTCAACTTTTTTTTGTAATGAAAAATGATCATAGCTGAGTTTAATCAACCAAATGATTAAGCCTAAAATGAATAGATATAAAATTTTCTTCATGAGTGCCTATGTTCACTTTCAAGCTGCGACAAAATCGTATCTGGCATTAAGTCCGCAATTTGAGTGATTTGAAATTTAGTATTTGAGGTCTGTTGATACTTACACACGATCTGATATAACCGATCCGCCAAAACCAAGTAATGACCGTGTTGCATAAATACAGGATAATTTTTGCATAAACTCAGCCAATTTTTCCAACTGGCTTCACTACTAATCAATACAGCATAAGGTTGTGGATTTGCATTGAATGCTTCAAGTAGATGTTTAAATTTATCTTGAGCATCACTTGGGCAGTAGCGGGAGTATAAAACAAAATTAAATACTTCAATTTTAGCAGCACGACACTGCTGCATCATGAACTGACGGCCACCGTCACCCCGCCAAAACGCAATACGTTTGAGATCAGTATTTTGTGTTAAAACAGGAAGACTTAACATTCCTTCAGAAGTTTCAACATCTGGAACTAAACTTTTAACACCATATCGACTTAGGGCTTCAGCTGTTTTTCGACCAACGGCAATCCATTTGATATGATTTAAATCGGTCAATCTAAGTCCCGATTTTTCGAGAAACTGCATGCCAACTTCAACGGCTGTTGGACTGACGACCACAATCACTTGTGCTGAAATTAATTGCTGAAAGCGCTGATCAAGTTCATCACTCCAATGAACAGCAGCCAACTCTAGTACAGATAACTCGATAGGCTCATATCCTGCACGTGCCAGTGCCTCATTGAGAGGCTTAGCACGATCTGCAGGTCGAGTATTGATAAACTTCATTTCATTGTTTTATTTATACAGTGCTTTTAATAAATCAGCAGCACCTTGGTCAATCAAAACTTTTGCAAGTGAAATACCCAACGTTTCAGCTTGTTCAACTGGACCTTCTACTTTAGCAACCAATAATGCTTGACCATCCACACTGCCTACGCGCCCCTCTAATTGAATCTGTTGATCATTTAAAGTCGCATATCCCGCAATCGGTACCTGACATCCACCTTCCAAATAAGCATTAAATGCGCGTTCTGCACGAACACACGCATCAGTTTCTGTATGTAATAAAGGTCGAATCAACTCTAATACGCGTGCATCATCACCTCGACACTCAAGACCTAATGCACCTTGGCCAACTGCGGGTAAACTCGTCTGTGCATCCAGCGTGTGTCGAATACGCTCTGCTAAACCTAAACGTTTTAAGCCTGCACTTGCCAAAATGATGGCATCGTAAAGCCCCGAATCAAGCTTAGATAGTCGCGTGCCTACATTTCCACGTAAATCTATAATCTCAAGATCTGGACGGGCCTTTAAAATTTGACATTTACGACGCAAACTTGAAGTTCCCACTTTGGCACCATGGGGCAAATCTTCAAACTTGCTATAATTATTCGAAACAAAAGCATCTAAAGGATCTTCTCGCTCACAAATCACGGCAAGACTTAATCCTTCTGGGAGCGCCATCGGCACATCTTTCATTGAATGGACAGCAAGATCTGCACGACCATCAAGTAATGCAGCCTCAAGCTCTTTAACAAATAAACCTTTTCCACCAATCTTGGCTAAAGGGGTGTCTAAAATTTTATCGCCTTGGGTCACAAACGTAACCAACTCAACTTTTAGACCAGAATGTAGGGTCTCAAGTCGCTCACGAATATGCTCCGCCTGCCATAAAGCCAATGGACTTTGACGAGTTGCAATTTTTAAGGTTTTGATCATTTTAATGCTGCCAAACTTTAGACATCCTAAACTTACCCTGCTGTCCCAAAATTGCAAGTAAATTGTTCGGCAATGTCTATAATTTTAGGCAACTAAATATTTTGCATTCTTTCTCTAAGCAAAGGTAAGTGACGGCGACTGACCGCCAATTTCTCTTCAAGTTCACGACAACGAACTTGATACTGGCCTGAAGCAACCAACTCCAATCCATCCAAATAATCCAATGCAATCAGCGCATTTCGATGAATTCGTATAAATTTATTTGAAAACTCACGCTCTAGATCTTTTAAAGTCTCATCAATCAACACACTGCCGTTTTTGTGTCGTACTGTTACGTATTTCTGATCAGCCAGAAAATAGTAAATATTTTCGATAGGAATGAGTTCAAGACCACGATAGGTTTTCGCAGCGATTTGCTGACGCTGATGTTTTTCTTCCATATTTTCTTTTTGTTCTATATTTGACATTTGAGCTTGAGTAAGTTTAGTTAAATTATTCAGTGTATTTTCTAATTCTGATTTGATAATCGGTTTTAATAAATAGCCTTTCGCTTGTGCCTGAATCGCAGTCAAAGCATGCTCATCATAGGCCGTGCAAAAAACAATGGCGGGCATAGGGTTTAGCTGTGAAAGATGCTGAGCACATGTCAAACCATCCATTTCAGGCATTTGGATGTCAAGTAAAATTACATCAGGCTCATATTGTTGTACTAAGGTCAAAGCTTCTTTTCCATGGTGCGCAGTTGCAACAACTTGATGCCCCAATTGAGTGACCAAGCGAGATAAGCGCTCAACCGCGAGTGGCTCATCATCACAAATTAGGATGTCCATTGTTCCTCCTTGCTCAAGTTAACGTTGCTTATTTTAATGTATTAACTTGATTTTATTTATATTGGTACTGGACTACAGTCGTGTAAATTCCATTACCTGCATGACTCCTAAACTGTACCGTATACCCATAGTGTGCTTTCAAACGCTGTTTCACGTTTTCTATCGCAATACCATTCCCCTCCCTATTGGCCATTTTATCGGCTATATAAGGGTTAGTAATGACTATAGTGACTTGATTTTGTAATATTTCAACCAATATGACAATCTTTGCATCAATTAACTTTTTCTCTACCCCATGAAAGATACTATTCTCAATTAAAGGCTGTAAAGTTAAAAAAGGGATACTTGCTTGGCCCAACTGCTCTGGTTGTAAGATATTCCATTCCACATTTAATCTCGAACCCAACCTTAGCTTTTCAACCGCCAAATAATGTTCACACAATTGGATTTCTTCTTTTAATGTGACAACTTTAAGCTCTTGAAAGCTTGCTCTAAACAACCTTGAAAGATCGATCAGCATTTGCTCTGCTTTATCTGGATCACTCCCAATCAGACTCACCACACTATTTAAACTATTAAAAAGAAAGTGTGGATGTATTCTTGCTTGCATGGCTTGAATTCGAGCATTCAATTCACCTTGTTGCTGCTTTAACCACTCACCCCGAACATAGATATATCGTAAACAAAAAGTGATCAACAATACGCCATAGCTCATATGTAAAATCACATGATCAAATAAAAGTAACCATGAAAATTTTTGTAAAGAAAAGTTACTCCCCCAAAAAAACAGAAAATTCAAACTACAAGTAGTGAATAGGATAATGAGTTCTAATAGTGCAAATGTATAAATCGCAGACTGCCAAGTGGTTAGTTTTTGCCAAAACGCCCTAAATAAATCAATTACGGCAATAAAGACCAATACCACCCAATTGATATAAAGCACATACTTGATCACTTGTGATGTCTGTAAATTTGACCAAGACTGTGACTCTGCTAGGCACAGCAATAACGCCAAAAAAATACTGGCAATAAATAACTCTGCAAAATATTGCCATTGCCCAATACGTACAAAGAAATTGGCGTCGATAAATTCTTGTTTATCTTTTGAAGAATTATCCATAGGCAAGACTTCGGCATCTTGATTTGAATTTGTTATACTGGATGCAAAATTACTGCTTTTTCTTTTACTGAGCCGACATGACCACATCTTCTAATTCCTCTAATCCGTCACAAGCCCAAACTTCAGGTATGTGGGGCGGTCGTTTTTCCGAAGCAACTGATGCCTTTGTCGCTGAATTTACAGCATCTGTCCAATTTGACCAACGCTTTTATAAACAAGATATTGCAGGTTCAATCGCACATGCAACGATGTTGGCAAAAGTCGGTGTACTCACTGAACAAGAGCGTGATGACATCATCGCAGGCTTAACCGCAATTAAAGCGGACATTGAAGCTGGCAACTTCGAATGGCGTATTGATTTAGAAGATGTTCACATGAACATTGAATCTCGATTAACACAACGTATTGGGATTACAGGGAAGAAATTACATACAGGTCGTAGCCGTAATGACCAAGTAGCAACGGATATTCGTTTGTATGTACGTGATGAAATTGATGCCATCCTAGGGTTATTACACAAACTGCAAAAAGGCATTCTAGGTTTGGCTGCTAAAAATACAAATACAATTATGCCTGGCTTTACCCATCTTCAAACTGCACAACCTGTGACGTTTGGACATCATTTAATGGCATGGTTTGAAATGCTGGTACGTGACTCAGAACGCCTGATTGACTGCCGTAAACGCGTGAATCGCATGCCTTTAGGTTCTGCTGCGCTTGCAGGTACCACTTATCCAATCGATCGTGCTTATACAGCAGAACTTTTAGGATTTGAAGCAGTTGCAGAAAACTCATTAGATGCTGTATCTGATCGTGATTTTGGTATTGAGTTTAATGCTGCGGCATCACTCATCATGATGCACTTATCTCGCATGTCTGAAGAATTAATTCTTTGGACATCTGCACAATTCAAGTTTGTGAATATTCCTGACCGCTTCTGCACAGGCTCTTCGATTATGCCTCAGAAGAAAAATCCTGATGTACCTGAACTTGTTCGTGGTAAAACAGGCCGTGTATATGGCGACTTAATGAGTCTACTTACCCTCATGAAAGGTCAACCTTTGGCATATAACAAAGACAACCAAGAAGATAAAGAACCACTATTTGATGCTATCGATACAGTTCGAGGCTCTTTGATGGCTTTCGCAGACATGATTCCTGCACTTGTTCCAAATATTCCTGAAATGCGCGAAGCTGCGCTGCGTGGTTTCTCAACAGCAACCGACCTTGCTGATTACTTAGTGAAAAATGGTGTTGCATTCCGCGATGCACATGAAATCGTCGGTAAAGCAGTTGCGCTTGGCGTACAAGAAGGTAAGGATTTATCAGAACTTACGCTTGAACAACTTCAACAATTCTCTGATTTAATTCAAGCTGACGTCTTTGAAAAAGCATTAACTTTAGAAGCTTCTGTCAATGCACGTAACCACATCGGTGGAACAGCACCTGCTCAAGTTGAAGCAGCAATTGAGCGTGCTCATGCGCGTTTAGAAGCTCTTTACGCTTAATTTCTGATTATATTTTTGGAGTATTGATATGTCTCGCCAAGTATTTTGCCGTAAGTATCAAAAAGAAATGGAAGGTTTGGATTTTGCACCATTCCCTGGTCCTAAAGGTCAGGAACTATTTGATAGTGTTTCTAAGCAAGCATGGGGCGAATGGTTAAAGCATCAAACTACTTTAATCAATGAAAAACGTTTAAATGTCTTTGAAGCTGATGCAAAGAAATTTCTTGAAGAACAACGTGAAAAGTTCTTCAACAATGATGAAACTTTAGAAAAAGCTGAAGGCCTAAAGCCTGAGTAAAAAAGAAAGCACTGCTTTTCTTTTTTACGTAAGATAAGGACGAAGTCCGCGTAGGCTTTAATCTAAAAAGAATCCCCATCTTTGGGGATTCTTTTTTATGCGTTACTTTAAAAATTAGGCAAGAAAAACACAGAAGGTGTGCACAGGCTTTAATCCCAAAAGAATCTGCGTAATAGAGGTCCTTTTTTATGGGACATCAAATAAATATCAATGGAGTCAAAATTTAGCTGACGAAAGAAGTGCTTGTGGTGGATTTAAAATATGACCTAATTGGTAAACTCCATCCATATTTAACTGCATCTCCATTCGGTCAACACGAATTGGGCCAAATTTAATGTAAATCTGCCGATTTTGAAGATCAAACCGCTGCTCCAAAACCTGTCCATTGAATTGTAAAGAGTTCATAGATGTTAAGTCCATAAGCGCTTTAAAAGGTTGCTCTTCATCCTTTATATAATGAATCCTTTTTCTATCACTCACAAAATTTTCTAAATGGTTTAAATCCTGAGATTTAAAAGATGTAATTTCACGAATTTGAGATTCCTCAATACCTAAAGCATTGACCAAACTTAACTGATCGTCTGGCAGTAATTTAAAATGCCCATTGTTAGGATGTGCCGCCCAACTCATACTCGAAAGACCCCAAGCACAGATTCCCCACAAAACTTGCTTAAATTGTCTCATTCCCCATCGCTCTCACTGAACGTAATAAAAGCCATCTTTAAAAACATTTCAGCCAAACACAACTACCATTTATCTTAAATATCATTTACTTAACAAGAGTTGTTAGACTCACGTCACAGACAAATCTTTTTTATTGATATTTATCTTGCTATCTAAAAAAGACTGCATAAATGTAAAGCAGAAAATAGACACATAAGATGATTATGAGTTATCAATTTCATCAGAGTAGGCTAATCTCTGTATTAAAATTAACCACCATTTGAGCGCATCATGTTTATCATTCGTCCTTATATTGAGACTGACTTAGAAGACATCATTCAACTCTGGGAAAGATGTGATCTAACACGACCATGGAATAATCCGGAAATTGATATTTTTAGGAAGGCTGCACAAAAAGATGACTTATTCTTGGTGGCTGTGAAAGATCAGTTCATTATCGCAACATTAATGGGTGGTTACGACGGTCATCGCGGGTGGATCAATTACCTCGCGGTACATCCCAATCATCAACGGAATGGTGTTGCTACAGCGTTGATTCAACATTTGGAAAAAAGATTGATTGCACTTGGTTGTCCAGAAGTTCAGCTTTTAGTGCAAAAAGAATTTATTGATATTCAAAACTTTTATGAACAATTGGGATATGACGAAAAAGAAGTTGTATGCCTTGCTAAAAGACTCATTCACGACCATTAAGAAATTTTATAAAACAGGAGCATTTATCAATTTACCGATCCGTAAAAATATTGGGAATCGAATATTAAATTTATGACCGGTATCATTATTCAAAGTTAAGGCATATTGGCTCATCTGATTTAAGATTTGTGTCGCCTGATTATTGGCTTGCGTATTTTGTTTAAGATATTTCTTTAAAGCTGACCATGTATTTAAATAATCAATCAATTGATCAATCCGCCATTTACAATGCATGTGCTGCTCACAGGTCGGGATTTCTTCAAAAGGAAATGGAATCGTTTGATATTTCAGATCAATATAGTGACGCTCACTCTCCCAATATGTTTTCAATACTTGGTGATATAGCTTTTCAATACAGCTTTGAAGCTCCTCATTCTCCACTTCAATAAGCCCATATCCAATCACTGCAAAGACACCCTGGGGCTTCAATGTTCGATAGACCTCTTGAAAAAATAACTCGAAGTCAAACCAATGAATGGCTTGGGCAACTGTAATCAGGTCAAAACATTGTGCTTTAAAATTGCTATGTTCAGCATTATCAATTCGGTAAATTACATTATCTATTGCTGGGGCTTGCTGAAGTTGTGCTGCGCTTATATCCGTTGCAATGACTTGATTAAAATGCGGAGCCAATAAGCGGGTGAATTGTCCTGAACCTGCCCCGCAATCCCAAGCCATTTCATAGTTCTGAACATATTTGAAGATTTCGTCAATCACACTTTGTGGATAACTTGGACGAGCTTGTTGATAAAGCTCACTTTGATCAGAAAATAGGTCTTTCATTTTTTATTCTGAATTTGATCGAGAAATCAACCTTAGCACATCAAAAAAAATGGATGATGAATGACTTCGATTCATTTTGTATTATTTTATAAGCAAAAAAAATCCTCAACATTGTTGAGGATTTTTCGAATATGGTGGCGAGACCCAGGATCGAACTGGGGACACACGGATTTTCAATCCGTTGCTCTACCAACTGAGCTATCACGCCGATGGGGTGTATTAAGCCGTAACTGAGCTCAATAGTCAATAAAAATCATGCATTTTTTATTTGTTCGAGTAAATTTTACCCAAAAAAAAATCTCTGATGGGATCAGAGATTGAAAATACAAATTCTTAAAAGAATATGGTGGCGAGACCCAGGATCGAACTGGGGACACACGGATTTTCAATCCGTTGCTCTACCAACTGAGCTATCACGCCGATGTCGCGTATTAAACAGTTTCATCTCGATATAGTCAAGCAAGTTTTTGGGATATTTAAACAAATGGATGTTTTTAAAACAACATTTAGATTATTCGATGTAAATACATACAAATCCAATAAAAAAAGCCAGTATTGACTGACTTTTAATATTTAAAATCGAACAATAGTTTTAAATTTTTTCCAAACTACTTAAACAACGATGTATTGCACCACATCCAGGCTCAAAATGATTAACGCCTTTCTCTTCTTCCATTCGACATGCTTCACTCACTAAGCGCTCTGCGACACCACGTCCACGGTTAGCCGGATGAACTACGATATTTTCAAGCGTTCGACTTTCACCTTGTCCAGTTGACCAAATGGCCCCAATGATCTTTGTATTAAATTCTGCCGTGTAAAGTAAGGTATACTGAGCTAAGTTTTGCTCAAGTTGTTCAATGGCATCTTGTCCGTCACTAAATTCTGGACTGGTGTCATATAAGCGCTCAAGCTGTTCACGAACTTCAACATTATCAAGCGAAGTTATTGCATGTACGGTTATAGGCATTGATTAACCCTCCTGAGCAATCTAATATGCTGTCACTTTCGTGACATCGAAAATCTACATTCATCATTTTTAACGTTTTTGAGGAACGTGTCTATGACGCAACGTATCAGTGAAGTGGTAAGAAACACAAACGAAACCAAAATTCGTGTTCGCGTGAATCTTGATGGTACTGGTCAAGGCACCCTCAATACAGGTGTTCCATTTTTAGACCATATGATCGACCAAATCAAGCGTCATGGTTTATTTGATATCGATATTCATTGCGACGGCGATTTAGAAATTGATGATCACCATACAGTAGAAGACTGTGGTATTACCCTTGGTCAGGCATTTGCACAGGCTTTAGGTGACAAAAAAGGTTTACGTCGCTATGGTCACTTCTATGCACCACTTGATGAGTCCTTGAGTCGTGTCGTTGTTGACCTATCAGGCCGCCCTGGCTTATGGATGGACATTCCATTTACGCGCGCGCGCATTGGTACTTTTGATGTCGACCTATTCTCTGAGTTTTTCCAAGGCTTTGTGAATCACGCATTAATGACACTCCACATAGACAATTTGAAAGGTAAAAATAGCCATCACCAAATTGAAAGTGTATTTAAAGCATTTGCACGAGCACTTCGTATGGCGTGTGAAGTAGATCCACGTGCAGAAAATACTGTAGCTTCAACCAAAGGTACTTTGTAATGACCCGTATTGCCCTTCTTGATTATGGCATGGGAAATCTTCACTCAGCAGCAAAAGCACTTGAGCATGTTGGTGCAACCGTTGATGTGACCAATGATCCTAAGCTGATTGCTCAAGCAGATAAAATTGTGTTCCCAGGCGTTGGTGCAATGCGTGATTGCATGCAAGGTATGCACGAGGCTGGCATTGACGAGGTTGTACGCAATGCCGTTTTCAACAAGCCTGTCCTTGCGATTTGTGTCGGCATGCAAGCTCTGCTGCAACACTCTGAAGAAAATGGTGGTGCAGATGCATTAGGCATTTTTGATGGTGCTGTTAAACGCTTTCCAGATATTGAAGGTTTAAAAGTTCCCCATATGGGTTGGAATCAGGTACACCAAGCAGATCCAAGCCATCCAATGTGGAACAACATTGATCAAGATGCTCGTTTCTATTTCGTACATAGTTTCTATGTTGAACCGAAACAATCTGAGATCATTGCTGCGACATGTAACTACGGTTTGGAATTCTGCACCGCAATCCATAAAGATAATTTGTTTGCTACGCAGTTCCATCCAGAAAAAAGTCATACAGCTGGCTTACAGTTGTTGAAAAATTTTGTAGAGTGGAAAATTTAAAGCCATAATAAGGCTCACTGTTTTCAGTGAGCTTTTTTTCAGACTTTACTCTAAATATCTTTTACGACAAAGCCACCTTCAATTGGCTCAACAGTTACTTTAATTTCTGCTTTTAGATTCAGCGCAGCATAACGACTTTTAAGTTCTGAAATTAATTGTTCTGGCGTTGCATCTTTTAAAGCCAACTCATCCTTCAAAGGATACTGTTTAAAACTTTCTGATTTTTTACCATCTTTAGCGTCTGAAACCCATCGTTCTGCAGCACTCAGTACTTTCGCTAATTCAACTAGATGTTGAGCATTGGCAGGAGTTGACTCTTGCACCCATTTCGACAGCGTTTCCTTAGAGACTCCCAATGCATTCACCACATCAGTCGGTTTAATGTTTTTCTCTTTGATCAATTTTCTAAGTTTTTTAGCACCTTCGCTAAATAAATCATCTTCTTGAACTGCCATCGCTTCTGTCCAAATCTTATTCACTGTCTGCAGTTTCAATTTAACATTAAGCCTATGCAGTTGAGTCTAATATTGCCAAACAAATCAGATGAAATTGAAATTATTTTCAATATAGATAATTCACAAATAAAAGTGTGATCTAATTTTTCTCATTACTCAGTTTGAATTAAAAAGAAAAATAAATTGACCCAATGATTAATTGTTAACTTATGTAAAGACAATGAGCACCAATTTTAATCATTAAAAAAATTCACAAAATTCACAAAATCAATCAACGAATCGAACAAGTTGGCATTTTAGGTATTTACACCATGCTACTCGATAATATTCATGCATTATAAGTGTACATTTATTCTATCAAGCACCAAATTAAACCACAATAAATAATTGATTTTGTTAACATTTTTAAACATTACCCTTGTGTTGTATTAAGTTGCTGTTTTTACGGCATATCTTCAAAATTATTCCACTTATATTGTTTTTTTTCGATTTGTCTGAAATTTTTTTCTTTGTTAATTATGAACTTGCTGAAACAACAAAGATCCAACACTAACCACATATATTTTGGAGCAATCTGCACATGTTTAAACTTTTTACTGGAAAAATCAGTGGCGTTCTAAGCCTTGCTTTACAGGGAATTACGAAAGCAGTTGGTTTTATTCTAGAAACCGTAACGACAGTTGTAGATACCGTTGTTGACACAGTAGGGACGCTGACCAAACCATTAACGGATAAGTTAACAGAATTGCCACTGATCGGAGATACAGTGGAATCGGTACTCAATCTTGAAAATAATTTACTAGGAAATTTAAGCGGAGGCTTACACGCTATCGCTGATGATTTTTCGAAGGGAGATCTATTAGGGGGCATTAATACTGCATTGAATGGCACTACTGCAACTGTAGGCCAAACCATCAAAGATGTTTCAAATGTTGTAGGTGAAGTCGCTGGTTTAGCCGATCCCGTGACCGACCTGCTAAGCCAAGTGCCAGGTTTAGGTGCTGTCGTAGATGTTGTCGGAGAAACCTCTTCAAATCTTTTGGGATTCGTGAGTGAAACGGGAGATTATGTCGCAAGTACCAAACCTCTTGATCTCGTGACTGGTCTCATTGATGATCCTTTAGGCAGTGTCACAGGAACATTAGGAGACGTCTCAGGAACATTGGATAATTTACTGGATGATTTAGCACCTGTAACAGATGCTCTGTCATCGATTCCTGTCGTGGGTGATCTTGTAGGATTCACGGGAGAGATCACAAATGCTTTAGGTGCAATCCCAACCAGTATCACACCAACTAGCTTTGATCTAATCTCTAACTTAGATACAACACCATACATTTAATTCAAAGTTCGTATTAAAAACCGTCAACATTGTTCTGACGGTTTTTTTTCATTGTTACTTCGCTCATTTGATGTTTCTTTGCTAAGATTGCTGCGAATAAACTCCAGAATACTGGCAAGGAGCGAAAGCATGCTGATTATCCCTGCAATTGACCTTAAAGATGGTAAATGTGTCCGTTTAAAACAAGGTCGTATGGAAGACGATACCGTTTTCTCTGATGATCCTGTGGCAACAGCACAACATTGGGTAGACGCTGGTGCTCGCCGTTTACATTTAGTTGATCTAAATGGTGCTTTCGCTGGTACACCTATTCACAAACCTGTTGTGGAAGCGATTGCAAAAGCACAACCTGAACTGCCAATTCAAATTGGTGGTGGCATCCGTTCTCTTGAAACTATCGAACACTACTTAGATGCAGGTGTATCATTCGTCATTATTGGTACAAAAGCAGTCAAAGAACCTGAGTTTGTTGAGGAAGCTTGTAGAAAATTCGCAGGCCACATCATTGTCGGTATTGATGCAATCAATGGCATGGTCGCAACTGATGGCTGGGCAAATGTAACTGACGTAAAAGCAACTGATTTAGCTAAACGCTTTGCAGATGCTGGTGTATCTAGTATCGTGTATACAGATATTGCACGTGATGGCATGATGCAAGGTGTGAATATCGAACAAACAGTTAATCTTGCGACTTATTCAGGTTTACCTGTGATCGCTTCAGGCGGTGTGACCAATCTTGACGACGTTCGCAACTTAAAAGGTCAGCCTGGTATTTTAGGTGCGATTACTGGTCGTGCAATTTATGAAGGCACTTTAAATCTTCGTGAAGCTCAATTATTACTTGATGAACAAGCGCTCTAATAGCGCATGTTTCTAAAGAGGTCTTAGGACCTCTTTTTTCTTACTTAAAAAATATGTTGAATTTATCTCCTACCATCAAAACCAAAACACCACAACTTGCCCTTATTGCAATTACGATGATTTGGGGTGCCAGTTTCATAACAGTCAAATATGGATTGAGCTTCAGCACACCAGTGCTTTTCGTTGCCTTTCGATTTGCAGCAGCTGCGCTGGCTGTTGGTCTCATCTCACTTCAATATTGTAAAAATTTTAGTGCCAAAGATATTTGGGCAGGATTTTGCATTGGAACAGTGATTGCAATTGGCTATGGAACGCAAACCATTGGCTTACAGACCATCACCAGTAGCGAATCTGCCTTTTTGACAGCACTTTATGTGCCGTTGGTTCCCATCTTATTGTGGTTGCTCTTTAACAAAAGGCCACATGTCATGACATGGATAGGGGCAGGACTCGCCTTTGTAGGTTTAGTTTTCTTAACAGGCAATGGGTTTGGTGCTATTCGGCTTGAATTTGGTCAGATCATTACCTTGATAGGATCAATTGCGATTGCACTTGAAATTATTCTCATTAGTTACTTTGCGCCTCGAGTCAATTTACGCCGAGTGACGATATTACAACTCATTTTTGCATCGTTAATTTGTTTTCTAATGGCACCATTGGTGGGTGAAACACAACTCCCTGAGTTTAACTGGATCTTCGTTGCGATTATTGTAGGTTTAGGACTTGCAAGTGCAATCATTCAGTTAGTCATGAACTGGGCTCAACGCGTGGTTGATCCTTCACAGGCTGCCATTATTTATTCTGGCGAACCTGTTTGGGCGGCTTTGATTGGGAGATTAGCAGGTGAGCGTTTAGCTATGCTCTCAATTTTAGGTGGCGTGTTGGTTGTGCTCGGTGTAATTACCAGTGAGTGGAGACCAAAATTTAAGAAGAAAGAATAAGCTTATTGGGGCTCTTTTAGCTTTAACATCATACATGGTTGAAAATACTGCACTTCAGGCATAGGCGTATAAAAGGGATGCAAGAGTTCCTTCCATTTTAAATACGCCTCTGACTGCCTAAAACCTTCCGTATGATCTTCAAGTTTGTCCCAGTAAATCAGTAAAATATAAGCATGTTCATTATTCGTATTTTTAATCAGCTGAACCGCATTTAGCCCCTTCATTGGTGAAATAATGTCTTTAGCTAATTTAAAAGCATTTTCGAATGCCTCACTCTGGTTCATTTTGATATTTAAATGAACATGCTCAATAATCATGACACCACCTCATTCATGAGTTTTAATTATTGATACATTGGCTCGTTATCATTGACCTTAATAATTCCTTTGATCGCACGATAAACAATCCAAACCCATGACAAACCAATCACTGCGATACAGAATGTTGTTGCACCCAGTGCTACACCAGCAAAGGCATTAGCATTGTCACCCGTGAAGAATAAGAATAAAAACGGCAGGAACGCGATGATATTCCAAATTAAATACCACCAAAAAGTACGAATTTGCCAAGTAAAATGACTTTCAAAAATTGAGCCCTGTACCTTTGATCGTTTCCAATAGTTAATAATTAGCGCAATAACCGCCAAAATACCTGCTGAAAAAATAGCGATGATATACAGGATATAAAGTAAAATCGTTAAGCTGCGGTTTGGATCTTGATCAGCTGTATAATTCATAAAGTCACCTTTTTAATTTTTTTGAGGCTTTATAATTTCAAACCATTAAATGGTGAAATTATCCATAAAATAATCAGTATATTAAACGCTATAGTACAGAAATAAATTTTTCGAAATGGTTGTTTTTGTGTTTTATGACGCAAGCGTTGCTGAGCAAGCCAAGCACTCGGCCATCCTCCTAATATAGAAACCACATGTAATGTATTTTCTGGTACACGTTGACTCCCCTGTTGAGCCGCCGCTTTATCGTGTGCATATAAGCCATAGGTGATCAGGTTCATCAATAAAATGACCAACACCACCATCATACTCAATAGCCCCAATAGGACTAATGTAGCAAGCGTCAAGATATAAGCAATAATCGCTACTTGCATCGGTTGCATTTTTTGTTGAGTGACTGGTGAATGATGCGGCTTCGTTTTTACTTTTTTTGCCTGAGTCGCTTTTAAGTATGTTACTTGTTTCGCTTTAAATCGACCTTGACCATCCAATTGAACGATATACTCCAAAGCACAACCTGGAATCGGTCTTGGGCCTGGTTTGGCAAAATCTTTAATGTGAAGGAAAACGCGATCTTTGGATGAATCATTGGGTTGAATAAATCCATAGCCTTTTTCATCAAACCATTCAACTAGACGACCTTGATCACGCATATTTCCCCCAGATTTTTTAAATTTTTAAGCTGTTACAAATTTTAATCTTTCAACCAGCATATTGCGCATTTCTAAAGGATTTTTTTGCAAAATATCCTCGCTAACACGCCCCATTTCTTTGTTCTTTTGAGCCACTAGCAAACGCATCATCCAGAAACGTCCAGCTGCCATCGCTAAATAGAGTTCTAGGCATGATTTTTCATCACTGGTCATTTCACGTACACTTTGATAAGCCTCCAAGAATGCTAAGGCCTTTTCCTCATTCAAATGAACACTTGGATATTCTGTACAGAAATCATTCATCGTAATGGCGATATCAAACAAAAGTTCATCTTTATTCAACTCATAAAAATCGAGTATCCCTTTTAAAGTAGCCCCTTCAAATAAAGTGTTATCTCTAAATAGGTCAGAATGGATAAAACCTCGTGGACGATCAGGGTACATTGCGGTAAGAGCGTCATATAAACCTAACAAACTATTTAATAATACTTGATCGGCTGGATTTAGCGTAGGTCGAAGCTGCTGAGCCACACTTAACCAATAATCATGATTACGATACTCTGCGCGCTCTAAGGGAAAGTTATCGAGAGCCACATGTATTTGAGCCTGTGCAATAGCAATGGACTGAACCTGTTCAAGTGATGAAGGCATAGGATGCTTGCCACGCATTCTAGGCGCAATTTGTGCAGGTTTATTTTTTAAGATCTGAATCGAACGTCCTGAATGTTTCAAAGGTACAGGCACAGGCAGACCCGCATGACCCAGATGCTCAAGTACAGGGACGAGTTCACCTGCGCCTTGCTCATCCATATCTTCAAAAATTGTTAAAACAAATTCGGTTTGATCTGCACAAACTAGAAAATAGTTCGTATTTTGAATACCTCCTTGAATCGGAATCAGGTCAATCACCTCTAATCCATAAGGCGTAGCAAAATCCTGAACTTCCTTTAAAGTCAAAGTGGTATAAACCGACATAAAAAAACCTGCGAAAAAACTTACATTATTTTGATAGAATACCTGCTCCGACTACCAAGGTGTAGCACCAAAGTCTGTAAGTTTCATAATCGGCTGTTATTTTTGGAAAAAATTATGCTTGCTAAACGTATTATTCCTTGCCTCGACGTAGATAACGGTCGAGTTGTAAAAGGTGTTCAATTCCTTGATATTCGTGATGCAGGCGACCCAGTTGAAGTAGCACGTCGTTATAACGAACAAGGTGCAGATGAGATTACTTTTCTCGATATCACTGCAACATCTAATGGGCGTGACACCACTTACCGTACGGTTGAGCGTATGGCTGAAACTGTATTTGTACCACTGACCGTAGGTGGCGGTGTTCGTAAAGTTGAAGATATTCGTTTATTGCTTAACGCTGGTGCAGACAAAGTCAGTATTAACTCAGCTGCTGTCTTTAATCCTGAATTCGTTCAAGAAGCCTCTCAACGTTTTGGTGCACAATGTATTGTAGTTGCGATTGATGCAAAAAAAACGGGTGAAAATAAGTGGGAGATTTTCACACATGGTGGTCGCAAACCAACGGGTATCGATGCGATTGAATGGTCTGTGAAAATGGCAGAATACGGCGCAGGAGAGTTGCTCATTACGTCAATGGATGCAGATGGTACAAAAGCTGGTTATGACTTAGCATTGATGCGTCAAATTAATGATCGTGTAACGATTCCAACGATTGCTTCAGGCGGTGTGGGTAATCTTCAACATCTAGCAGACGGTATTTTACAAGGGGGGGCTGATGCGGTGCTTGCAGCCTCTATCTTCCACTTTGGTCAACACACCATCCCGGAAGCAAAACAATATTTAGCTGAACAAGGCATTGAAATGCGTCTTTAATCACGCCCCATAAAAAAGAGGCAAATGCCTCTTTTTTTTGCAAAAAAAAAGAGCCCGAAGGCCCTAAAAACCAAGAAAAAACAGCGCTTGGTTCGTTATGCAAAGCGATAAACTGGAGAGTTCTACCATCAGATTTTCATTCTCCGATTTATTCATCTCATATCATAAATGACAGATCTGCACGAAATCTTGACAAAAGCTACATATTTTATTGACCAAACATGACAAATCAGACGTCAATTCAGCCAATTCCATATCTAATCTGACTTACTCCACTATAGCCAAAGCTTTTTTTGAAATATCGGAGCGCGCTGCTTTCTGCTCAACCCACTTTGCGGGGAAATATTGTTCAACGATATGATTGACTCGTTTTGAAATAAAAGACGGTAACTGCACCCCTAAAGGGTTATCTTCCTTCAAATCTGGCGTTGAAATGACGCGTGTCCCTAAAATGTAATCAAACCAAGGCTTAGTGACACACCAATTTGCATCTTGATTGGCGTTCATATGGTGGTCATAGTGCCAAGGAATTTTCTTTTTTGCCCAATGAGGTTCGAGGTGAGCTCTGCGATGCGTGTAGTAGTAGTTACAAGCACTATAAAGCACGGATAAACTCATGCCTTTCGAGATTGGATAAAATGCTGTTCCAAATACAGCAGCAACAATCCCCAATGATACGATTTCATTTTTTGTTCGCCAATTTGAGATTCCCTCTACATAACCCTCATCATGGAAATCTTGTGTTCTAACTTCACGGTGATGTGCCCAATGAGATTCCATATTTTTAGGCACAGGACTAAACCTCGCTTTACCCGGACGGTGTACACCATGTAGAACATATTTATGCGCGACCCATTCAAATCCATTGGCAATGATTAAGCCTGCAACAAAACCTTTAATCATGTTCAAAATCCCTGTTTCTTTTCTTTCAATATATCTAACTCAAGCTCTCAACCATTGACGCAAGATAAAATTTTCATTGACAAATCACGACATATTTTTCAATGTCGTATGGTAGAAAAAGCGCTTGTATGGCACTGTAAAAACAGGCTTAATAACTCATCGTGATTTCAATTGATAAAACAAGAAAAGTATTAATCACATGCAGCAGATAAAGGACTATTCAGGCTCGGTTCATGGTGGACTTGGACATCTCTTACATAATTATTGTGAAGAGAACGGTCTCCCTATTTCTGCAAAATTGGCAAGTATTCAGCAAGCCGAACGCTTTGACTTTAGCATTTGGCGTGAAATATTAAATGAAATTTATGAAGTACACCCACAACCTGCGTTAGGGTTAGAAATTGCTCAATGGGTCAAACCACAACATTTAGGCATTATCGCGTATATCGCTTTATCATGCGATAACCTAGCAGAAGCACTCACCCGTTATCATGAATATCATCGTTTAATTTATGATGGTACACCTCTCGCCGTCGATCTGGAGCAAGGCGTATTTAGCGTACGTTGGGAAGATTTGCCGATGCATTTGTCGACACAAATCACGGATGAAATTGCGATGGCATTATTGGTTGAATTTCTAAAACGTTATGCGGGTATTGAGCATTTACATATTCAAGAAATTCACTTTCGCTTTCCAGCACCAAAAAATGTTGCGATTTATGAGCGTTTTTTTCAGAGCAAAGTAAAATTCTCTCAGCCTCATGTCAAGCTTACTTTTCCAAGCCAGCTCCTACAAGCACCAATTAAACAAGCTGATCAAACTTTACAAAAACTCCTGATGCAGCAAGCTCAAGATTTGTTAAGTCGACTCCCCAATAACACACAAATCGATGAGCGGTTACAGCAAGCCATTCTGATTGGAATCCAAAGACACAATTATCAAATTCAAACTGTCGCAGAACAAGTGGGAATGTCAGTCAGACAACTTCAGCGCCATTTACAAAATCAAGGTGATACCTATCAGCAGCGCGTTCAAGAAGTCCGCAAACTTCTAGCGATTCAATATTTACAAGATCCTTATCTCAGCTTACATGAGATTTCGTTATTGCTCAGTTATTCAGAACAAAGTGCATTCCAACGCGCATTTCGTCAGTGGATGAAGATGACGCCCCAG
Source organism: Acinetobacter sp. ANC_7512 (assembly GCF_056779935.1). Lineage (NCBI taxonomy): Bacteria > Pseudomonadati > Pseudomonadota > Gammaproteobacteria > Moraxellales > Moraxellaceae > Acinetobacter > Acinetobacter sp. ANC_7512. The sequence goes on from NZ_JBWYIX010000002.1 coordinate 29,728, forward strand.
CAGTGGCGTATTCAACATCATATTCGCAGTTCATGATTGTCAATCTAAGCCATCATTCTAAAGATGATTAATGAATCACAAGAATGGATTTTCTATTTCATTCTCAGCCGTCGTTTCTATTTTTTCTGCTAAATTTTTTTGATCTTCTAAATAGATGACCATTGCATCTAAATATTGTTTTAACGCTTTCGCAGCGGCTAAACCGGCTTGATCTTTGGTGATTTGTAAGTTGCCATAAATACTCACACGATCAAGATCATTTTCAAGCGTCAGATCATGTATCGAATGTGACTCAGTCCCATTTTCAAAAGGCTTAAACATGGCAAATCTCTTTATGTTTATAAATATCAATCCCTGAAGATAAATGAATCTTCAGGGCAAATTCGAGCTTTTTTATTTAAGGATTTGTAATAAATATTGCAACAACGCTTGAACCAACTCTTTCACGATTGCATCTTGTGCTTGTTCATCGATCTTAGCCTCTTGATTCGTTGCGGTTGTATTGACAGGTACGCTTTGACTACTAAACTCTTTTTGCAGCGCTTTGAGTTGATCTGTTGAGATATCAACTGCACATTGGCTTTCGGCATCCCAGTGCGAATACTCTATGGCTTGTTGGGCTTTGACCTGATTGGCTTTTAATGGCAATTTATAAGTATTTCGCTTTTGCTCAGATGTAAGTTGAGGAAACAAATTCATGCCAAGCACTTCTTCTAACTGACATACACTGACCACTTGCATCTGTAGTGAATTATTATTGGGAGCGTAATATGCGCCAATAGCACCTGTTTTAGGTATATACACGGCTTTAAACACCGCTGTTGGAACAATAACACCGCGTCCAATGGTTTTCAGTTTTTTGCCACTATATACAGGCCCGGTAATCACATACACATCATGTTTCTGCTTCATAACGATTGCACGTGTCGCTTCCTCAATTTCTCGCCAGATTTGTTGGTTATTCTGCGGAGCTTGAGGAACCATATTGGCTAAAGAAAAACTGTCGTACTGTGCAGCTTTATTTGGCATATCAGCATTTGGAGCCATATGACCACGGTCATATCCCGACCCACGATAATCTGACAATAATGCTCGATGCTTTTCTGCTACACGAGTCTCCTCATGGAAACTGTCTTCTCTTTTTATTTTTTGGCTCAGCCGATCTGGATTCAGATATTCAGCTACCCATAATGGTGTTTTTGAGACACCAGAATACATAGTGGTGAATCCATTAAAGCATAATGGGTAGCGATCTTTATTTAAGCTCTCTTTGATTAAATAAGGTGGCTCTTGGCGATAAAATTGATTTAGACAAGCTGTATTATTAACCGAACCTGAAAATGGCAGATATGAAGACAACTTTTCTTGACCGAAAGCAATTGCAAAGCTTCCTGCTGCAACAATACCTAATACAGCTTTTACCACAATATTATTCAAACTCAGATTACCTATTCATTCCGTGTTCAACTTCTGGCCCAATGCGTGGGCTTTATTCAAAACCGGCCACAGCTTAACAAGCTATGAATTTGAAGTACATCAAGTGAATTTTCAAGTGAATAAAGGATCTTCGCATTCCGTTCAAATATCACTCAAAATAAGTAACAAATTGTTGTTTTTATAGAATAGTTTTTTAACACTCTTTAAGGTTTTACGTGTATTTGATTGAATTACATCAATTACTTGTGAGATGCTATAAAAGTTATTTAGTAAATTAAAAGAATTGAAAGTGAGGACACTATGAAATTAGCACATACTTCTTTGACAGCATTAGTAATGGGTTTATCTTTGGCAAGTGCAAGTGCATTTGCTGAGCCACCAGTTCAAGCTGGCGAAACTTTGGAAAGCCTTTCTAAAGCTAAAGTCGTAACAACAGTGAATGGTCAGCCTGGTACTTTACAAGAAGTATTAGCTAATGGTCAGATGAAAGTTATTTCTGAAGGTGCTACAACACAAGCGCCTGCTGATGCGAAAGCGCCTATTGGAAACTTACCACCTGCTGAAGCAGAAGAAACTGCTCCTCAAACACAAACTGCAGTTCCAGCTCAACCTGAAGTAAATGCAACTGAAGAAGCGCCTGTAGAAGCACCAGCGGCTGAGTAATGTATTAGACTTAATAAAAAAACCGCCTTTGAGGCGGTTTTTTTATATCCAAAATTTTAGCAAACGCTTACTCAGATTTCGATCTGGCTTCCCATTTCGACCACGCGATTTGGTGGAATTAAATAGAAATCACTCACAGGACTGGTATTCCGCTGCATTGAAATAAATAATTTTTCACGCCATGGTGCCATTCCTTCTCCCACGGTATGAATCAGACGATCACGTGAAATAAAGAAACTAATTTGCATCATATCAAATTCAAAATTTAACTGCTCATATGCCGCTTTCAGCGCAACTGGAATGTTGGGTTGGTCTTTAAACCCATAATATACAAAAATCCTAAAGAATCGATTATCCATCTTTTCTACACGAATTCTCTCAATATCAGGTACATATGGTACATCTTTAGTAATGACCGTAATCATCATATTACGTTCGTGTAGAACCTTATTATGCTTAATATTGTGCAACATCGCATGTGGAACGATATTGGGTGTTCCTGTGAGGAAAATTGCATCCCCAGGAACAATGAGCGTTTCATCACTCATCTTGACACTTTGAATAAAGAGATCAATAGGTAACGCATCAGACTCAAGCTTATTAAGTACGATTTGACGGCCATCTTTCCACGTCATTAAAACGGTAAATACAATTGCACCAATCAAGATTGGCACCCATCCACCACCAACAATTTTTAAAGAAGTCGAAGCAACAAAAATGAGGTCGATGATCAATAAAGGCACAGCAAAAAGGGCTACTTTCCAAACAGGCCAGCGCCAAACGCCATAAGCTAAAATCGAAATTAAAATCGTACCGCACAGCATCGTCATGGTCACTGCTACACCGTAGGCACTGGCAAGATTCGCGCTATTTTCAAATAATAAAATGAGAATAATGACTGAAATAAATAATACCCAGTTGATGAACGGGACATAGATTTGTCCTTGTTCAACATCAGATGTATGTTGCACGGTTAAACGCGGTAAATAGCGCAATTGAATCGCTTGATTGACCATTGAGAATACGCCCGTAATCACCGCTTGAGACGCAATCACGGCAGCAGCGGTTGCAAGACCAATCATTGGAAATAAAGCCCAATCAGGGACTAACAGATAAAATGGGTTCTCAATTGCATTTGGATCTCGTAAAAGTAAAGCACCTTGACCCGCATAGTTAAAAACTAGACTTGGCAATACAATCACAAACCAAGCAAGCTTAATAGGCATACGACCAAAATGCCCCATATCTGCATATAGTGCTTCACCCCCCGTCATCGTTAAAATGACGGCACCCATCGTGAGGAATGCAACAAAAGGTTGGTTGATGATAAAGCCAAACGCCCAGTGCGGACTGATCATTGCCAACACGAACGGTGTTTGCATAACACTCCATAAGCCTAATAGTCCAATAGATGCAAACCACAATAATGTGATTGGTCCAAAGAACTTACCCATGGTCGCCGTGCCGTGGCGCTGAATTAAAAACAGTGCTGTTAAAATACCGACGGCCAATGGTAATAACCATTGATTAAACATCGGAGTCGCAATACTTAAACCTTCAATCGCGGATAAAATAGAAATTGCTGGGGTAATAATACCATCACCAAAAAAAAGTGATGCACCGATAAAGCCCAAGGCAATCAGATAAATTTTGCGCTGATCTGCAATACGAGTTGAACGTAGATTTAAGGCAAGAAGCGACATAATACCGCCTTCACCATTGTTATCTGCCTTCATAATGACTGAGACATATTTAAAGCTGATGGTGAGCATCATGCACCAGAAAATGAGCGACAAAATGCCCAGAACGGTTGCCTCAGTAATTGCAATATGAGCCGTAAGGAAGCATTGACGCAATGCATACAGAGGACTGGTTCCAATGTCACCAAACACCACCCCTAATGCTGCCAATGTTACCGCAGGAAGTGCGGCTTTTTTTGCAGTGCTTTGCATATTTTAGTCTTCATGCATTCGACAGAATTTTTCGGCAATCATATCACTGGCTAAAAACTTTTTCTTTAAATCAATTGTTTCAACTTGGCATCTGCTTTTTTTTTAGTTATCATCGCACGCCTTGGTGAAGTGTCCGAGTGGCTGAAGGAGCACGCCTGGAAAGTGTGTATACGTTAATAGCGTATCGAGGGTTCGAATCCCTCTTTCACCGCCAGAATTTTAAAAACCGAATCTCATGATTCGGTTTTTTTTCGCCTAAAACTTCGCTTTTGGCACGTATCTCGCTTCATTTTACTGTCATCAACATCATGTTAAGTTAATAAAAACAATACTTAAGGAGCTGAACAACCTAACAACGTTATTCAAATAGATGATTTTTGCACACCTATAAAATAGAGAACCTGCTATTCCGGAGATAATATGAATAACAGCGCCAACTATGTAAAACAAATTAAAAATGCAAAACGTGGTGGCTACACACCCACTATCGCTAAAGATGTGAATAAACACAAAATTCAAAAAGCGCTAAGATTAATTGAGCAATGGAGAAAATTAGCACAAGAGTTAAAACCTCAAATGCAATTTGATATGGCTTATACTCTTGAAGAGTGTGCACAAGACCTTGATCGTATTCTAAAAAACAAATAGCTGATCCTATAAAATTTTCTCAAGATGCCTGTACACGCTATGACGGGCATCACTATAAAATGAGGAGAAAAGACGATCAAAAATAAAGCAAAAACAATTCATCCTGCACAATTTTAATTAATCGATTAATTTTTGACTTGCGTTTTAGTGAAAAAACGCTATTATTCTCTCCACGTTGCCGGCATAGCTCAGTTGGTAGAGCAACTGACTTGTAATCAGTAGGTCCACAGTTCGAATCCGTGTGCCGGCACCATTTTATACTTAGCCTCGCTTTTTAGTGAGGCTTTGTTGTTTTTGATGATTTATTTTTTACTTGCACTCACTTGTACATATCGCACGATCCCCTCTTGATAAAGTTTCGCACACAACTTTGCTGTCATCTTAATTTTTGCCAAATCTAAAACGTGATACGAATGAGCTTGGATGTTATTTTTAAAAATATCACTCTGAATATACGTTGCAAATCCTGCAAATACCTCGTGACTCAAATCTTGAATATGTATATCTCTAAAACCCGTTTGCACTAAGATTGATTGTGTTTCATCGAATGAGTGCAAATGGTTCAGTTGAACGTCAGCTGCTTTTAATAATAATTTAACTTTCAATTGCGCTAGAGGACTCAAAGTATAGAACTTTGAATTCAAAGCAAGATAATGAAATGCTAAGCGTCCTTTTGAATTCAAAATACCATCTACAGAACGAAGAAATAAATTCAAATTACTGTGATAAGCAGCATCGATGCAAATTGCCGCATCAAATTTAAATTCAAATGATCTAGATTCTAAATTTAAAAATGTTCCCTGCGAGATCCGATTGACATGAGGTAAAAACTTACGCGTATGATTTACATAATATTGTTGTAATTCAATTCCTTCCAAGTATTCGATTTGAAATTTTTCTTTCCATAAAATTAGGCTAGCACCTTGTCCACAACCTAAATCAATTAATTTATCTTTTGAATTTAAATCAATAGATTGAGCAAGGGTTATTGCGAGTAACTCGCAGGCTTGTGGATAATTCAGCTGGTCAGTTTTCCACAGACCTAAATTACTCCAAGCACAATTACGGTAATCCCCCAATAAAGCTGCATTGATCGCATATTTATGTCGAGGGGCTTTCATCCATGCTTGGAGCTTCTTCATTCAATCCCTTAATATCCTAACTCTGGTGCAACCTGTACCTTAGGCTTTAAACCTAAAAATGGTAACGGCGCATCGAGTAATTTTGCTATATCCATTGCTGAAGTCACCGCTGACTCCAAAATTGGTAATCCATCACATGACCAAGAGCCACAATAAAATACTTTACGACCTTGTTGTTGGTGACGAGCATTCAACTCATGCGTTAGTGGTAGAGTATGTCGGTCTACAACAGCTCTAGTGAGTTTCACTTTATGTATTACTTTTTTAGGATCAATCTCAATTACTGGATTCCAAGTTTGAAAAACAGGAGATTTACCCACTAATGTTGGCTCAATCGAATTCAGCCAAACAGTGAAATGCTGTTTAGTAAATTTACGATCCATCATATAACTCAATACGCACCAATCTTTACGCTTCACAGGCATTACCACTGAATCAGTATGAATGACCAATTCACCATCAACAAACTTAAATTGTTTGAGAAGTGCAATATCATCCGCAAACTGTTCAGCATCTAGAAACTCATGAACTTTTGTTGTTGGTGTCGCGACAATCACGCGATCAAATAAGTCAGATTCACCTGCTTCATTTTCCACATAGACTAAATCACCCTGCTCTTGTACACGAGTAATGGGCTGCCCACTTCTTAAATCGATATCTTCCAGCAATTTATCAACGAAAGCTGGCGTCCCACCTTGAATTCGAAGGAGTGCATCTCCATCCGTCAGTTGGCGTAAGAAAATCAACAATGGTTTTGCTGGCCATTCACCAATGGTTTTTGCATCACATGTACAAATGGTAAATAGGACAGGCATGACTGCCCCATTCCAAAATACTTCTTCTATTTGGTTATATTTAACGAACTCATCTAAAGTGATATCTTGATTTTTAGATTTAAAAAACTGCTTCAATGCAGATCTAAGTTGTAACATCCCTTTCACTAAACGGATGCCATATTGCTTTAATCCTTTTCGATTGTTAATGATTGGAAAGTTGCCTATGCGTGAACGTGATGTTGTCAGCCAAGTATCGATTTTATCTTCAAATAACCAGCTACATGACATATAGGTACGTACTGGAAAAGTATTGAGACCCAAATGTGTGGCAAGACTCAATGTATTTTTCCAGAGCATTGGATTCATGACACGTAATGGCGAATCAATAATCCCACCTTCATACTCAAGACTATAACTATCCATACCACGCCCTGGAAGCGCCTCGAAAACTGTGATCTGGTGACCAGCATCCTTGAGAATTCTCGCAGTTGCCAACCCTGCCATACCACTTCCAATCACTGCAATTTTCAAAATTATGATCCAAGCATTAAAAATTTTTTTAATTATGCGATAGAACACTTTGAAACTTGCTATTAAAAACTTCCAGATTTTATTTGTTTTTGATTAATTTTTAATCAAATGAATTTACGTAAAATTCTTGCGACACTATTCGTCATACGCTAAATATTTAATACACTTGTATTTTTTAAGAAATCAAAAAATATGTTTAAAAACAAAATAGATATTTTCACCAATAATTTAATTTTTTAGTTTACAGCTTAAAAAAAATGCATTATCATTGTTTTGAAAATGAGAACTACATCACATTAATAAGAAGCACAAATAGAATGTGATCTAGAAAATAAATATAAATTACAGCGTATAAGGACCTCTGTTGTGTGGGATAGAGGTCCTTTATTTTTTAAAATGATGATCACAAAAAAAGCGGAAATGATATTTCCGCTTTTGTCGTTCCAATTAACGTGCAATTTCACCAAATTTACCATTATTGAAATCATGAAAAGCTTGAATGATTTCTTCTTTGGTGTTCATGACGAATGGTCCATGCCCTTGAATTGGCTCATTTAGTGGCTCACCTGTAAGCACTAAAAATTGTGTATCTTTATATGCTTGCAATTGAATTGCTGCCTCACCATCACGAGCAAACATCACAATTGAACTGTCTAGAACTTTTTGAGTCCCATTAATTACGAGTTCACCATTCAACACTACAACCAATACATTGTGATCTACAGGAACATGTATGAATGTTTCATACTCAGCTTTAAGCTGACCATCCCACACATTTATTGGAGTAAATGTTTCAGCAGGACCATAATGACCACCAAACTCACCCGCAATTACACGGATGTGACCAGCATCATCATCCATGGTAATTGTTGGAATATCATGAGATGTGATCGCTTGATAACGTGGTTGAGTCATTTTGTCTTTGGCTGGTAGATTGACCCAAAGCTGTGCCATTTCAAGAATTCCACCTTTTTGAGCAAATTCAGGAGAATGAAACTCTTCGTGAACCAATCCAGCCCCAGCAGTCATCCATTGCACATCTCCTGCCTCGATAACACCACCACCACCACTGGAATCCTTATGTGCCAAACCACCTTGGTAGGCGATAGTCACTGTTTCAAATCCGCGATGAGGATGTGAACCAACACCTAACTGACGTGTCGTTGGCTCAAAGTGATGTGGTGCACCATAATCTAATAACAAAAAAGGACTAAGTGCTTGACCTAACCGATCATAAGAAAATAAGTTACGCACTGGCAGACCATCACCAACCCAATGTGTATGTTGGTTACGATAAACCCCAATTACTCTTTTCATCTTTTACTCCTATATTCGATAGGATGAACATGCGCTCATTTTAGACTTTGCACAGAAAATAAAAAGAGCTTTACTGCCACACAGATTCCTATTTTTATGATTATAATAATCTAAATTAATTCATATATGTGACTATTCACTGAAATTTGAAATTCATGATTACAATATTCCTATTAATAAGACTAATTATCCTAAAAATGGTCACAAATTTATCTCATTTTCAGTCTAATATATCTAGTGACTGAATACGAGTTCATTGATACGTATTCACACTTACTAACATCATAGAGGCTAATAATAATGGGCAAACCTTACGTTCGTTTAGATAAAGATAATGCAGTAGTGCTTTTAGTCGATCACCAAACAGGTCTTCTTTCTCTTGTACGTGATATCGATCCTGATAAGTTTAAAAACAATGTTTTAGCACTCGCAGCAGCAGCAAAATACTTTAACTTGCCGACAATTTTAACAACAAGTTTTGAAGATGGTCCTAATGGTCCACTCGTTCCAGAATTAGTTGAAATGTTCCCTGATGCTCCATATATCGCGCGTCCAGGTCAAATCAATGCTTGGGATAACGAAGATTTTGTAAATGCTGTTAAAGCGACAGGTAAAAAACAACTGATCATCGCTGGTGTTGTGACTGAAGTATGTGTTGCATTCCCTACACTTTCAGCTCTTGCTGAAGACTTTGATGTATTCGTGATTACTGATGCATCTGGTACATTCAACCAAATTACGCGCGATGCTGCATGGAACCGCATGTCTCAAGCAGGTGCTCAACTTATGACATGGTTTGGTGCTGCAGGTGAGTTACATCGTGACTGGCGTAATGATATCGAAGGTTTAGGTGCTTTATTCGGTGAGCATATTCCTGACTATAAAAACTTAATGGTTAGCTATGTAAAGAACACCACTAAAAAATAATATTTAATAAAAGCGACCTTTGGGTCGCTTTTTTTTACCATATTCAAAACCCAAGATGATTTCTTGAACGGCTTAGTTTAACCTATGCTTAAACTTTATCGGATCAGGCGTCGAGGTGAAAATTGCATTCATTTGATGACTATTACTATTTTTATTTGGTCGTTAAATACGGCGGTTTCAGTGCTGCTAGTGACGCGTCAAATATAACTAAATCAAAGCTTAGTCGACGTATTTTAGAACTCGAAGCAAAATTTAATGTCACACTCATTCAACGTTCTACTCGCCATTTCAAAGTAACGCCTTTAGGTCAAGAATTTTTTCAAGAATGTGAAAAAGTAATCAACCAAGTTGATTGCGCTCATAATGTTTTACTTAAACAGAAAAGTGAACCTCAGGGTCTAGTTAAAATTAGTTGCCCACCCGTAATGATGCGTTATCAAATTCGCTCTTTACTCAATGATTTTTTGAAGCGCTATCCAAAAGTTCAAGTCGAGATGGAATTAACCAGCCGACGCGTAGATGTATTGCACGATGATATTGACTTGGCGATCAGAACTAATTTTTCTGCCAATGAAGACTCCACCATCGTGGTTCGTGATGTCATCAAAACCACTCATTGTTTAGTGGCAACCCCTGAGCTTTTACAGGGTCGCGTTTTAGAATATCCAACTGAAATCAATGATTTTCCAACAATTGTTTTAGGAACTCAAAAAACACACTATCAATGGAATTTGCACCGAATTGAAGGGCATGATCTCATTGAAATTCCATTACAACCACGTATTAAAAGTAATGATTTGGCTGGTGTGTATTATTCAGTGATGGATGGATTAGGTATTGCAGATCTACCTTATCTTACAGTGCAAAAGGATTTGGCAGCAGGACGGCTTATACACATCTTACCTGACTGGTGCTCAAATATAGGGACTGTGCAACTCGTTTATGCATCACGTAAAGGACAACGACTCGTGATGGAAAAACTCATCGACCACTTGGTTGAAGGTTTACGACAAGCAGCACAAAATCAAGAAGGTTATGCCTCTTAATAAAGAACCAGCACATCGTGCTGGTTCTTTACTTTTCAACTTAATTTAGATCTTACCAACAAGATCGATTGATGGTGCAAGTGTAGCATCACCTTCTTTCCATTTCGCAGGACATACTTCGCCTGGGTGGGCATGAACATATTGAGCCGCTTTCACTTTGCGAAGAAGTTCTTGAGCATCACGACCAATACCACCTGCATTAATCTCTACAATTTGAATTTTTCCTTCAGGATCAATTACAAATGTACCACGATCTGCCAAACCTTCAGATTCAATCAATACATCAAAGCTTTTAGACAATGTCCACGTTGGGTCACCAATAAGTGGATACTGAATTTTACCAATCACATCTGAAGTATCATGCCAAGCTTTATGTGTGAAATGAGTATCTGTAGATACACCATAAATTTCTACACCTAACTTTTGGAATTCAGCATAGTTATCAGCAAGATCGCCTAATTCTGTTGGACATACAAATGTAAAATCTGCAGGATAGAAAAAGACAACAGACCATTTACCTTTAAAATCTTGCTCAGAAACTTCAATGAACTCACCATTTTGATAAGCAGTTGCATTGAATGGTTTGACTTCAGTATTGATTAAACTCATGTGTTTTCCTCTATTTCTTCGTGAGAGTGTTGCTTCGTTGAAATAGAGAATACAAAAGATGATTGGATTGGTAAAACCGAAAGTATTTATAAAAACAATCGAATTTCTAGATTTAAAAGTTAATATATTTCTTTAAGAGAATGAATCAAATATAAAACACTGTTTATTTTTTGAAATTTATTCAATTGGTTTCAAATTTTTGAAAATAATACTTGTCTTTTTTCATCCCAAAGAGAAAGATCATTCACTCTGTATGATCATAAACGATTCGAGTAATATCCATTGGGCTTAACCTCACACTATGAAAGCTCACTGTTCGAGGCTTACGATTCACCATCTTTTCCCGAGATCATTAATCAAGCGCTGATCTATTTCTATAATCATTATATGAAACGATTAAAAATCTTGCTGCTCTAGCTCATTAAACTTCCTCTTTTGCACTCACCTGATGATAAGATCGATTAAAATAGACAAGACTTTCCTCTTGCGAGCTTTGTTGAATAGCTACAACTCGGCAAATAAAAATACTGTGTGTGCCCACTTGTTGAATTTGCTCAATCTCACAATCAAAACTGACTAAAGCGTCCTTTAAGACCGGGCAACCTGTTTTCAATTTACCCCATTGGGCTAATCCAAAACGTTGTTCTGCACTCAATTGACTCGATGCAAAAGCATTTGAAAGAGACTCATGTTGAGAACTGAGCACATTGACAGATAAAACTTTGTTCTCAATAAAATACTGATGAGATCGGGATGATTGATTCATACACACCAAAAGTGTAGCAGGTGAATCAGTAACGCTACATACAGCAGACGCCGTGAAACCATGCTGTCCTGTTTCACCAGCTGTTGTAATAATATTGACTGCAGTGGTTAATAAAGACATTGCGTTTCTGTAGTCTGAAGCTTCAACCATTTTTCTCTTCTCAAATATAAACTGCTAAACTCGTGCGAACCTAGGATATAGGTGATTGCACAGATGATCCATCTTGAATGTAGAAAATAAACACAGCTAAAGCACTAATTTCTTAGTTTAAGATCGCTGAACCCGTGCTTAAGGCTTCAAGTTTGTCACGTCCCTCGTGACGAGACAGTGGTATCATTCCACAGTTGGTTGAAGGGTATAGCTTATCAGCATCGACAAATTGCAAAACTTTACGCAAAGTGTTCACCATCTCGTCAAGTGTTTCAATTTGATTGGTTGCCACATCGATTGCACCGATCATGACTTTCTTCCACGAATCAGTTCAATAAGATCCATGGATATACGTGAGTTTTGCACTCTAAAGAAATGATGCCCCAACTTAGATTTTTGTAGTATCGGGAGTGACGTTTCAAAAGGACGCCGTTCATTACTCAAAATTCGTTTCCCATTTTTATTATCTTTCATAGAATAACTTTAACAAATATGTATGGCGGTTTCACATTTCAAATTTTCAAGCGCTAGCTCAAGAATAGCAATTCTCTAGACAAATCAAAATTAGCTTTGTATCAAATTACTCAAGGTCATAAATAGAAACCAATCAAGTAGCGATCTAACGTCGCTCGAATTACGAGTCTAAAAGCTCTATGATGAACTGTGCTCAGATTATTCACGGTATATTTACTTAAGACCAATCAAAATAATTCGATCAATAAACCTATCATGACTACCTAAAAAAAAGAGCCTAGATAGTGAATCTAGGCTTCTCTTATTTTTATGCTGGGATACTTGCTACTATATCCTCTCGAGACCAGAGTCTGTGATTTTGTATCGCTTTCTTAAATTTATCTTGATGATCTTTAAAGGTTTTACTACTAAAAATAGCATCATCTTGTTCGATACCAAAGTATTCGAGAAGGTTTTCTTTATCTCCAAGCAAATAAATTGGTTTAAGATGTTTAAAAGTTTCAAGAACATAGTGTTTTGCAACTCCATCAGCCTTAAATGCTTCTAGATTATCGCCATCAATAACAACAATTGCGTCATATGTAACTGACGGCTCACCATTTTGTCGACCATCTACTGCTATTTCTTTTCCATCTTTAGATTTAACTGGAGCTGCACTTGGAGCTAAAACTTCTGCAACCGCATTTTCACTTTCAGCCCATGCTTTCACGGCATCTACAGAAGTTGCATTTGCACCATTATGCACAAGTACAGCAATTTTACGTTGTTTAATATCTGATGCTGGGAAAGCCTCAATGCTAAGTTTTTCTGAAATTTTAACTTTACTTTGTTTTTTAATCGCTGGCTTATCAGACAGTTTTAAACCTAACTCATTTGCAACGTATGTCGCGAGATCCTTATCGATATTTACTAGAATTCGATCAACCACGCGTTGACGAATTTCTTCATCTTGAACTTTAGAGAGTTCAAATGCGTAAGCATCTTTAATATGCTGTTGTTCATGCTTCTTCAAACTCATATAGTGAAGTGTCGCTTGTGAGAAATGATCTGCAAAGCTTTCAGGTCGAATACGTAATTTACTTGCTTCCACATGTTCAGGATAAGAACTAAATCCCCCCTCTTGCTGCCCAATTTCTCGTGGCCAATTATCATCCACTGAATTTGGTTCATAATTTGCTTTTCCCTTGTAAACTTCATGGTTAGCAAATCCACCACGTCTATTGGTATGAAAAGGGCATACAGGTTTATTAATTGGAATTTGGTTAAAGTTAGCTGTACCTAAACGATGTAGGTGGGTATCTGTATAGCTAAATAATCTTCCTTGAAGTAAAGGATCATTACTAAAATCTATACCAGATACAATATTTGCTGGGCTAAAAGCAACTTGCTCCGTTTCGGCAAAGAAATCATCTGTATTACGGTTCAATATAAATTTGCCTAATGGAGTTACAGGTACTAATTCCTCTGGTACAAGCTTAGTTGGATCTAAAACATCAAAATCCCATTCAGAAGCTTCTTCTTCCGTGAAAATTTGAGCTCCTAGCTCCCATTCAGGATAATTTCCATTTTCGATTGCATCCCATAGATCTCGTCGATGGAAATCAGGATCTTTGCCATTCAGTTTTAATGCTTCGTCCCATACGACTTGAGCAACCCCTTGCTTTGGAGTCCAATGAAATTTGACTAAATGAGCTTTGCCTTGCGCATTGATAAGTCTGAATGTATGTACACCGAAACCTTGGATAGAACGCAAATTACGAGGAATAGCACGATCTGACATCACCCAAGTTGTCATATGTGCTGTTTCGGTATTTAAAGAAATGAAATCCCAGAAGGTATCATGTGCTGATTGTCCAGTCGGGACTTCATTCGGATCTTCTGGCTTGACAGCATGGACAAAATCAGGAAATTTAATAGCATCTTGTATAAAGAAAACAGGAATATTGTTTCCTACTAAGTCATAATTTCCTTCTTGCGTATAAAACTTAATAGAAAAACCTCGAACATCACGCACAACATCTGCTGAGCCACGTCCACCTTGAACTGTAGATATCCGCGCAAAAATAGGGGTAGGATTGCTGGTATCAATCAGAAATTTGGCTTTAGTCCATTTTTCATTGCCTTTATACGGTTCAAAATATCCATGAGCACCAAATCCTCGAGCATGGACAACTCGTTCTGGTATACGCTCACGATCAAAGTGAATCAGTTTGTCACGTAATAGAAAATCTTCTAACAGTGTAGGACCGCGCTCCCCTACTTTAAGACTATTCTGATTATCAACTACAGGAACCCCTAGTGAAGTCGTAAGTGTTTTACCTTTAGGGTCGACATAGCTATCCTGTTCAAACTGTTGAATTTTTGCATTGCTACTGATCTTTTTCTTACTCATGTTATTTTCCTTATTACATAGTTGTTAAGATAATAAGTTGTGCTTTATAAATTGAACTTACACAGGTCACTATTTGTACAGCAATTTATCTTAGTATGTTAAAAAGATATTCTCATTATAGTTTTACTTAAAAATAACAATGTTAAAAAATGAGTTATCCAACTTTTATTCACATAATTTTCGGATATTTTTTATAAAATCATCATTGGTATGTATGGGGTAAATCTTAATCGTGATCTATATAATTCTGTTACTAGTATTATGATTCTATTTCCATAAAAGTCTAATTTTTCGCATTAGACTTTTATGAAAAATATTTTTAAATCATAATCTTATATAGATTATTAAATCCCAAGAAAAAAGATCGGCCATCTAAGTTTATTTCAAATACTTCACCTGATTCGACTTCAACTTGTTTAGAAACTTCTACAAGAATTTGTCCTCTCATCGTATTTTGAACTTTATGAAATGGGATAATGTTAATTCGAATGGTTTCACCATTCACTGCTTTTGCTGTAGTCCAGCCATTAGAGATATTCATTTTCACTTACTCATTCATGAGCTCATGTAAAATTAAAAATAATATTAAATATTTAAATCGAGAGTATGGATTCTGATATCGAAGAGGCTCAAGCCTATAATTCAAATTACAATTTTACATTAGCATGTATTTAATTATAAAAAGCCCACAATGAGATTGTGGACTTCTAAGATCGGCATGGTGCGAGTTCATGCTCTGCGTTAACTGTTTAGACATCATAGATATTAAAATCTATAAGTTGAGAATACGCAATTCTAAGTTCTATCTAAACACTTCCGTTTCGCTTACGGATTCGATCAACAACGATTATACCATAAAAAATACTTTATGGTTTAATTTTAATATTTAAATGAGTTGGTAAATTTTACCAGTATTTAAACTATGAAAATTTAAATCAAAACTAGGTCTTATATTTTCATTATCAACAGTGATAAATTTAATATTTATTTGAGATAAGTTCGAAGCATGCTGCGAAGTATTAAATGTACCTATCACTGCATATTTAACTTCAAACTGATCTTTCACCTCAATTAATGAGGTATTCATGAAATAGCTACAATATCACTTGCTTGTAAGCCACGCTGACCTTGTTGTACAACAAATTGAACTCGCTGTCCTTCGACTAGATTCTTGAAACCATTTGCTCGAATTTCACTAAAATGAGCAAATACATCTTGACCATTATCTACAGCGATAAATCCGAAACCCTTAGTTTCGTTGAACCACTTAACTGTACCAGTTGTTAAATTAGACATCATTTATTTCCTATATTATGTAATGAATAATTAGAAAAAAATTTTGAAGATAGACTTTTAATAGAATGAAAGATGTAATTAATATCAGATCAAAATAAAATTAGTAAACAATAAAATTATAATTCTAGAAAACCAATATAACACATATTTAATTGATTTATTGATTTAATTTTCTTTAATAAAAAAACCTAACTACAGATCGACCGCAATTAGGTTGTAAACTTTTAAATTAGTTTTTAATTGGTAGCGGGAGCTGGATTTGAACCAACGACCTTCGGGTTATGAGCCCGACGAGCTACCAGACTGCTCCATCCCGCATCAACAAGTGCATTTGTACGCTAATTTGAGATATATAGCAATCTAAATAATTTATTTTTATCAAAAACTATAAAATCATTATCGTTACTAGATAAATTATTCAGATAATTCTGTTTTAAATTTTTGATGTAAAGACCTATACAAATTGAGTTTAAATTTTTCATTATTTAGTAATAATATCGACTCTTCAGCCCAAGTAGCCTTTCCCACATCTAAACCAGAATGATTCAATGCCCAATCAGATATATACCCATAGATAAAAGAGTTATCAGCAAAGACCCATTTTACGATCTTATTTTGTTCATTCAGAAACACCTTATATGTAGGTAATGAACCAAAAAAACTAAATTTGGTGTATATATATTTGTAATGTTCGTTCATAGAATTATTTTAAAAAAAAAGATGAACCATAATAGCAGTTTTATGTGTTTTAACTCATAAAAAAAATATCGCTTGTAAAATCAATTCGAGGTTGATTTTAAAATACGGATTCACTTTTTTTTCAAAAAAAATTAATGATCACATGAAGGTCTTCTCGATCACTTTTTCAAGAATAATTTTAGAATTAATGTTGGCTATGCCTTTAATTTTGTTTAACTTATTAATAATAAACTGGGAAAACCCATTTAAATCTTTGGTGGCCACAAAGAGAACGTAATTCGAATCCCCTGTAATGATAAAAGCATTGATCACTTCATCAAAATTACGAATCTGACTCAGAAAGTGCTGATGATCTGATTCGGTCAGCTGATTGAGTTTAATCTCGACAATCGCCTCAACTTGAATACCCAATTTTTCATAATTAATTTTTGCTTGGTATTTTTCGATGACTCCATTATTTTCTAAAATTTTGACACGTCGATGACATGCTGAAGCAGAAAGATTCACTAAATCTGCCAATTCTTGATGACTTAGTCGTGCATTTTGTTGTAATAGTCTTAAAATTTTATGATCAATAAGGTCTAAATTCATTCCTAAATATCATCCTGATTTTTTATATTTGATTCGAATACTATCCAGTTTTAGAACAATTTCAAGCATAATTATCGGATAAATATGAAAAAATGCCGTGATAAAATCGAATGAAATAACACGGACTAAGTTAGGTTAAAAATGATTACCTTAGATCAATGCAAAGCATGGGATGCTCAAGACAAACTAAGCCACTTAAAGAATGAATTTGCTTTACCTGAGAACACCATTTATTTAGATGGAAATTCCCTTGGGGCACGCCCTAAATCTGCTTTAACACGTGCTCACGAAGTGGTCAGTCAAGAGTGGGGAGAAGATCTCATCAATAGCTGGAACAAAGCGGATTGGTGGGGATTATCGACTCGGTTAGGTGATAAGGTGGCTCAGCTCATTGGGGCAAATCCAGGCGAAACGGTGATCTCTGATTCAACCACACTCAACTTATTTAAAGCACTCTCTGCTGCTGTCAAAATCCAAGCTGAAATCGCTCCTGAACGTAAAGTAATTATTGCGGAAAAGGACGTCTTCCCGACTGACCTATATATTATTGAAGGTTATATTGACCTTGTTCAAAAAGGCTACCAACTGGTTTTAATCGAACATCCTGATGAATTAGAAACCACTCTGAAAGCCCATCAAACGGCAGTTGTGGTGTTGTCACATATCAATTACCGCTCAGGCTATTTCTATGACATGAAACAGGTCAACCAAACGATTCATCAACATAACGCTTTGGTCATCTGGGATCTATGCCACTCTGCAGGCGCTGTTCCAATCGATTTAAACAAGACCCAAAGTGATTTTGCCGTAAGTTGCACATATAAATACCTTAATGGTGGACCAGGTTCTCCTGCCCTCATTTGGGTACATGCAAAACACCAAAATAAATTTTGGCAACCTCTTTCAGGATGGTGGGGGCATCAACGTCCTTTTGATATGGCTGATCACTACGAGCCAGCTCAAGGCATTCGTCGTTTTTTATGTGGCACCCAAAGCATTTTGTCCATGAGTTTGATCGAATGTGGTTTAGATGTGTTCTTAAAAACTGACATGCAAAAGATCCGAGAAAAATCTCTAAATTTAACGGATCTCTTTATTCAATTGGTTGAACAGGAATGTGCTGAATTTGGTTTTGAGTTAATTACACCAATCGATCATTTACAGCGCGGTAGTCATGTGAGTTATTGCCATGAACACGGCTATGCCATTGTCCAAGCGCTTGTTGCGCGTGGTGTGATTGGAGATTACCGAGAGCCAGCCGTGCTCAGATTTGGGGTCACACCTTTGTACCTAAGCCATGAAGACATTTGGCATGCTGTTCAACATCTTAAACAAGTGATGCTGAATGAAGAATGGAAAAATGAAAAATATTCGGTGCGAGGTCAAGTAACTTAATTCAGTTACTCACTTTATATCACCATGGCCAGGAGGGCTTATGAGTAACTTCGATAAAATTCAAACACGCGAAGCAGGATTACATAAAAAATTAACCGCTAAACAAATGGGCATGATTGCAATAGGCGGTGCCATTGGCACCGGTCTATTCATGGGTAGTAAATTTGCCATTAGTTTTGCAGGACCTGCTGTCATTCTAAGCTATGCGATCGGCGGATTAATTGCTTTTGCACTAATGGCTTGCTTGGCAGAAATGACTGTACAACACCCCACTTCAGGCTCGTTTGGTGCTTACGCTGAACATTATATAAATCCACTTTCTGGTTTCTTAGTTCGTTATAGCTACTGGGCATGTATCGTGTTGGCTGTAGGCACAGAAATTACCGCCGTGGCTGACTATATGAAACTTTGGTTTCCTCATGTCGGTTCAGGTATTTGGATCGTGTTTTTTTCAACCGTACTTCTCGCAGTAAATGCTTATAGTGTCAAAGCATTTGGCTTAGTTGAATATTGGTTTTCGACGATCAAAGTGTTTGCCATCATTGTGTTTATTCTGTTGGCAATAGGTATTTTGACGCAAGATCCAAATCCTCATCAAGCGCTAACTCACAATCTCACTGCACATGATGGCTTTATGCCAAATGGATTTAAAGGTGTTTGGATTGGTGTCATTATTTCTATTTTTAGTTATCTCAGTATCGAAATGATCGCGGTTGCTGCAGGTGAAGCCAATGATCCTGAAAAAGCAGTTAAATACGCTTTCAAAAGCACTGCGATTCGCTTATTTCTATTTTATTTACTATCGCTGAGTTTAATTGTCACTCTCGTTCCATGGACTCAATTGATAGCACCAGGTGCAACCAGTCCTTTCGTGTCTGTTATGCAAATTGTCGGCATTCCTTTTGCTGATCATATTTTAAACTTCATTGTGATTGTGGCAGCACTGTCCGCAATGAACAGCATGTTATATATCTCAACGCGTATGTTATTCAGTTTGTCACGTTCAGGAGATGCACCTAAGCTGTTTGGTAAAATTCGTAAAAATGGGGTGCCCATCAATGCCTTGCTACTTTCGGCAACAGGTATTGCCGTGGCGAGTATTGTATATAGCATTAATCCCGAATCAGCATTTCCAATCATGATTGCACTGTCCATGTTTGGAGCTTTATTTACTTGGGGGGCGATCTTTGCCACACACTACTTCTTCAGAAAGAACTTGGCAAAAAATAATATCCACCTCAAATACAGCATTCCTGGTAGTCGTTATATTTCCTTTATCGGTTTGTTTGCCATTCTTGCAATCACGCTTACCACATGGTTTACGCAAGAATTTAAATCAACTCTCCAGTTTGGCGTGCCTTTTATCGTGATGTTAATCATTTTCTATCAAATGAAGAAATCATCCTTAAAGCATCAATTAACTGAAAATGAACAAGCCTAGTAAAGGAGCTGTAAATCATGCTCTATGACAACTCGAAAACTGTGGTGGATGAAAATCAGATCTTGTCTGATTTTCAAAAAATGAGCCAAGCGACTTATATGCAACACCATCATATTGCCGATTTACAGTACGACTTTCAGCGAAGATCTACACTGGATTTTTTCCCCACACCTGTTGCCACCAATACTACTGTTATTTTTATACATGGTGGTTATTGGCAATGGTGTGAAAAAAGGGATTTTGCCTTTGTTGCTGAATTTGTTTTAAAGCAAAATGCTCAATGTGTGTTGGTTGAATATGATTTAGCGCCTCAAAGTAGTTTAAATCTGATTAATCTACAAATTCGCAAAGCGCTCGATTATATCCACAAACAAACTTGGATCAGCTCCAATGTCATTGTGGTTGGGCATTCTGCCGGTGCCCATTTGGCTGCTTTAAATTTAGATCACCCCCTGATTGGGTCAGCGGTATTACTCAGTGGTATCTATGACCTAAAACCGATTCAAGAAACGCATTTAAACAAGGCGCTAAATTTATCTGAGCTAGACATTAAAAACTTAAGTCCAGTTGAACATTCTACACACTTTGCGAAGCCCTGTACGATTGCGTATGGACTCGATGAGTTACCAGAACTGAAATGGCAGAGCCAAAAATATTATCAAATTCGACAGCAACTAGAGCCTGAATTCACGCATCTCTTGAGTTTTGTAGACACTAACCACTACTCCATTTTGGAACGATATTTTCAATCGACAAAGACAACCTAATTTCTACTCAGCTTTAATCAGCAGAATCACCAGCTTAATTTATATTTAGTCACACGGATGTTACTATGTCAAAACCATGCTTTTACAAGCTATTGCTTTCCTGCACCTTTATTTTTTCAAATCTTACATTTGCCGAGATAACACTCATTGATGAACAGCAAATTGTGAGTGAATCCGATCGTTTAAAACTCACCACGTCTGGTAGTATTCGCCTACAAGCCTTAAATTTCGATCATTACGATCAATCTAACGAAAATCAGAAATATCGCAGAGATGGCTATAGCTCAAATAGCCGTATTTATGCCAATGCTGATTATGCATGGAATGAACGTTTGCATTTAATTGCAGGCTATCAAAACTATATCAATCTTCCCAAGATGCTGGATTGGGACGGTCATTACCGTTCCTCTGATGAAAACATCACCACCGAACAGGCGTATATTGGTCTGCGAGATTCAGAATACGGTACCGTTAAATTTGGAAAAATCTATAGTATTTATTACGACATTGTAGGTGCCAAAACTGACCTATGGAATTACTCAACCTTGGCTCAGCCCCAAACGTGGAGCCCTGTCGCTTATACAGATGGTACGCAAGCAGCTCATAAAACTTTACGTTATGAGTTCAAAATGGATAAAGCAAACTTATATGCCAGCTATTTGTTCAAGGATAGTACGACGGTCGCAGATACGGATGTGCAATATCAACGTAAAAATGGTGCCGAATTGGCAGTTGATGTACATTTAAATAAAAATTTAAGTTGGGCGACCTCATGGAAGTACAACGATGCTAGTCTGAATAATCAACAAGATAAACATGATTTAAAGCAAGAAATTTGGGCAAGTTCATTATTTTATTTTGATGGAAAATGGATGCTTAGCTTTGGCGCTGGTTGGTATAAAAATCTAGTTCCAAATTTTGATGCTTACAGTGAATCGAGCGATTTTCAACTTCAATCATTGCTGAATACTGAGGCTTATGGCGTTGAATTTTATGCGGGACAGCACTTCAAGATTGAAGAATACGGTATCAAATTCATTCAGCCCTATATCATGGGAAATCAACTTGAATATACCAGTGGCTCAGAGTTTAAACGCCGTGATCTCGGTGTTGGTATAGCAGCTAGATTTAACCATGGTTTTGGATTTGATTATGAACGTTTATATACACATGATACGTTCCAAACCCCAGATATGCATTTATTCCGTTTACGTTATGAATGGTAAATTCTAATTTTAGAGTAACTATCATGCAAAGCCTTGATATGCTCATAGGCTTTGAATGATGACACATTGATTCAAATATAATGTCACAATGCTCTGCTCTTTAAAATGATTCAATTTATTTGATACACAACATCTCAATTAATTTAATATTTTTAGAAAGTTGCATTGACATGGGTTCAAAATAAATCGTACCGAATGAATTATTATCATCTGCGGCTTTACCTTGCGGCGTAAAACGCTGGCTTTTTACAAAGGCTCTGGCTTTATTTTGACAATCAATTTGATGAACGGCTTGTATGTAGCCCTTTGGTTTGATGTTTAATGAGGGCACGCCATGTTCATACACATATTTATAGTCAATTTCAAAAATATGCGAGGCTTGATCGAGTGATTTAATGGTCATTTTATCAATATAAGACCAGCCCCCATCATCCCGATCAAACATGGTCCATTGTGGTGATTGTGCTAAACTCATGCTGCTACACAGCACACAAGTTAAAAATATAATCCCGTCTTTCATTCAACTATCCCTAATTCAACTATGAACAAACGTTTTACTATATCACCATAAAAACAAAAAAACCCTTTGTTATACAAAGGGTTTTTAACTATTTAATTCATTGTTAAATAATAAAAAACATTAAAATTTAACAAAAACTACTCTCAGGTATGTGTCAGAACGGTAAATCATCATCTAAATCAGATGGTGCTGTCGCCATTGGCTTCGGCGCTGGTTGATTTTGTGGCTTTTGGAAGCCTTGGTTAACGTTGTTATTACCATAACCAGCTTGGTTACCATAACCGCTACCTTGATTATTATTGTTATAACCACCTTGGTTGCCATAACCACCGCCTTGGTTGTTATTAAAACGTGGTTGATTATAACCTTCACCACCATTTTCACTTTGCTGACGATTATTAGAATCTAACATCTGCATTTGTTCGCCACGAATTTCAGTCGTGTAACGTTCTTGACCATTTTGGTCTGTCCACTGACGGGTACGTAAAGAGCCTTCAATATAAACTTTTGAACCTTTACGTAAATATTGCTGTGCAATTTCACCTAAACGATTATGTAAGACGATACGGTGCCATTCTGTTTGTTCTTTGCGTTCACCTGAGTTTTTATCTGTCCAAGATTCACTTGTCGCAATTGAAAACTGCGTTAATGAACCACCATTGGGAAATGTTTTTGTCTCAGGATCTTTACCTAAAGTACCAACTAAAATAACTTTATTCACGCCGCGCATGTGCTCTAATCTTCCTATTCGATTCTATGTTTTACTTTATAAGAGTTATGATTAAATGGCTACCTCTTTACCCAACAAGTGCGTTAAATGTTGTCGCGCAGTGTCATCTAACTGCTGCTTATCAACTTTGACATAGACCACTTGTTGATCAGTCATCACCACGACCTCTTCAATACCACGAATTGCCAGTAACTGAGAAGTCCATTCATCTGTTTCTTGGACTTTGGGCAAACTCAAAATCAGTGATGATAAATAACGTGGCTGCTTTAATCCAAAACTAATCAACAGCCAAAGAATGGCAATTCCTGTCAGTACCCCCCAGCCTAGAGCAGTGTTATTTAACATCAGCAATTGCCCACCCAGTATACCGCCAAAAAAAGCACCTAAGAATTGACCACTGGCATTTACACCCATTGCTGTCGCTTTGGATTGGATAGGTGCTGCCTTCGATAACCAAGATGGCAGTAGTGCTTCCATCACATTAAAGGCAATAAAGAAAAGACCTAAACCAAGCAACAAAATGTATTTCGATTCAAATCCAAAAATCATCACGATCAAACCGGCGATGATCCCAGCAATCGCAGTCAGAAAAATACCTCGCATTTTTCGATATTTTTCAGCAAGAATGATACTAGGAAAAGCAAAAAATAAACTGATTACCAATAAGGGAAGATAGATCAAACCATGCTGAGCTAAAGGAATATCTGCAAAGTCAATCAATTGAGAAGGCACATAGATGAACATCGCCGTCAGCAATAAATGCAAAGCAAACACAGAAACATGTAAGCGATTTAAATCGCCCATTTTCAAAACTTGTTTTAGCTGAGTGAGATAACCTTGCTGAAAATTTTTATGATGACGTGTTGTTTTGGGAACAAGAAATAGCATTGCAATGGCAAGTAATCCCATGAGTGTGGTCACCCAGAATAAGCCTGAAATACCCACCACGCTGGTCAACCATGGCCCTAAACTAAATGCAATAACGAAAGAGAGACCAATACTCATCCCCATCATTGCCATCGCCTTCATACGATTTTCTTCACGCGTAACATCTGCCAATAACGCCATGACGACAGCAGAGACAGCTCCACCCCCAGCTATTGCACGCCCTATAATCACACCATAGATTGTGTCTGACATTGCTGCGATTGCACCACCCAAGGCAAACAACAATAAACCCAATACGATCAGCGGCTTTCGGCTATAACGGTCTGCAATCAAACTAAAAGGAATTTGTAGTATTGCCTGAGTCAAACCATACACACCTACGGCCAAACCAATCAAAGCAGGTGTTGCATATTCATAAGCCTGTCCCGCAACAGAAAAGACCGGGACAATCATAAACAGACCTAACATTCGCAATGCAAAAATGCTGCTCAATGCAAATGTGGAACGGCGTTCTAAGGCATTCATCATAAAATTTAGGTAATCGCGTGATTTCTATGTCTACTTTGATTATAGAATATTCGGCTGATGAACAGGCATGAATTTTATTTGAAATAAAGATCAACACCATCTGTTTTCCCTAGGGCAAAAGCCTTAAGCCAAAAAAAGCACAGCTTGTGCTGTGCTTTTTTGATTTATTCATCTAGCCTTGTAGCGCTTGACGCTTCTTATATTGAATAGATGCAATCACTGCCCAAACAATAAATGCTACACCAATCAGACCTGTAACCACTTCAGGAACATGTACGCCTGTACCACTCGCAATCATAATGAAAGCCAATGCACCAATTGCATAGTGCGCACCATGTTCTAAATAGATGTAAGCATCTAAAGTGCCTTTCTCAACGAGATAGATGGTAATAGAACGAACAAAGATGGCACCAATCGCGAGACCTAACATAATCACCACAACATCTGAAGTAATGGCAAAAGCACCAATCACACCATCAAAACTAAATGATGCATCCAATACTTCTAAATACAAGAACCCACCGATACCTGCTTTGACTACGCCTGTTGGCACACCATTACTATCGTGACCAATTGCATTACCATTTTCATCAATTTCAGGCTCACCACCCAGCAAATGGCTCAGTACTTGTACCCCAATATAAATGACGATGCCCCAGATACCCGCCATAGTCACGACTAAGCGTTTAGCTTCATCAACATTAGCTGCCATGATCAGTAAAGCCACTAAAGCAACAAATACAGATAGTGCAGGTACAGATGCCAATTTCGCTAAACGACGCTCAATCCATTTGAACCAATGCGTGTCTTTACCATCATCCAAGAAAAAGTTAAGGAATACCATCAATAAGAATGCACCACCAAATGCTGCAATTTCAGGATGATGATTCATCAGTCGTGCCGAATATTCTTTAGGGTCATTTAATGCCAAATTGACAACTTCCATCATGCCCATATCCGCTGTGACCGCGACGATCACAATTGGGAAGATTAAACGCATACCAAATACTGCAATGAGAATACCTACAGTCAGGAAAAGCATTTTCCAAAAGTGATCCCAATGACGAAGCACTGAAGCATTGACAACAGCATTATCAAAAGAAAGTGAAACCTCCATCACAGCTAAAATTGCAGTGATGGTCAGTACGGTGAACATGGTCTTGAGGCCAGCTTCTGGACCATGGGTATAACCCCAATAGGCAGACAGCGCAAGACACACGATCGTGAATACGATAGAGAAACCAAAATGTTTCCACATAATCTAGCGACCTTATAAAAATGATGTGAATCAATAAAAATTTTACAAAACATAAACTTAGAATTTTTATATGACGAATATTAAACGAAGTCTGTGCTTAGTGATTTGTAAAAATTCTATGAATTGAATGTCTGATTTCTAGTGCAAAATGACACTCAATTAAACTGTGCTAATTATGACGATTTTTCAAAATTAATCCAAAGTTCTTCGTATGATTTTTTTGTTGAAGATGATGTATCGCTCAAGCTAGTTTTGTAACGACAAATTGATATGATCTTAGATGATACCTAGAGATGATTTTATTCAGGATGGATTTATGCGTTTTTCAGAAGCCGTTTGGCAACGAAACTACGATTTATATCAAAAAACATTAGCACTCCCTTTTAACCAAGAGCTGGCGCTTGGAACACTCGATCGAGAAGTTTTTTGCCATTACGTCATCCAAGATGCGCATTACCTAGTTGCCTATGGTCGAGCATTGGCTATTTGTGGTGCTAAAGCATATGACTCCGATGCCATTATTCAATTTACGCAAGGCGCTAATGAAGCAATTGTGGTTGAACGTGAACTGCACAATGGTTTTATGCACGAATTCGGCATCACTAAAGCTGATTTTGAAAATACACCTTTGACTGCTGCTTGCCATCATTACACCTCATTTCTGACAGCTACTGCATGGTCAGAGAGTTATCCTGTCGTTTTAGCTTCATTACTGCCGTGCTATTGGATTTATGCTGAAGTGGGCAAAGACATTCTTAAACGTAATATTGCAAATAATCCTTATCAAGCTTGGATTGACACTTATGCTGGCGAGCATTTCAACGAAGAAGTACGAAAAGTCATTGAAATTATTGACCGTGTTGCGGCAGAAAGCGATCAACATACCATTGAAAAAATGCATCAAGCTTACACACGAGGAGCTGAACTCGAATATTTATTCTGGGATAGTGCCTATCATCAACGTCAATGGTTAAGCCTAGATCACTCATGATGCTATCACCTGCATAACCAAATTAAAGGTCGGTGATCTAAACTGCATTGCCGACTTTCAGGCTCATTTCGATTTAAATGGATTTAAGACTGGATTTTAAAGCAAACTTCAAGCACAATTATTATTGATAATAATTCTCATTATCATAAATAAAATTTACTTGAGGTTTTCTATGCAACATTCACTGGGAACAGAAGCAATCCGTGCATATTTCACTTTACAATGCTGTTGGTTAAATAATGAAGAAGTTTATTTAGAAAAAGGCTGTACACACTGTGGATCTGCTGCCACATATCTCATTTATTTTACCAATCATCATATTCAAAATTTAATGCTCGACTTCATTGCTCAATACTCTTGTTCAAGCTCTATACGTTTTGATTTTCTAGATTTACAACATTTCGAAGCCGAATATAACAATTTTCTTCAACACTTAGAAAAAGAAGTAAATTTTTACGCACGTCAACATCATGCTATTGAAAGACATATATGTTTTGAACAGGTGGACTCTATTTTCGAACGTCACTATTCACGTGCTTGCTGATCAATATTCACCCGAAATTCACTTATATTTAACATCCTATGGCTCATCATGACATCAAATTTGCGAATTGATTCTGTCTTGTTCATCTATTTAAAATCAGATTGCAGGAGCTCTCAAAGCACTTTACATTGGACTTTTGCTGTTCAATGAAATTTTACCGACATAATTTGTCGTGTTTTATTTTTCATTTGTGCTTGAACAAAATTAAATCGCTATCATATATCACCTTCACTCAGCATATTTTCGAGATGTTTTATGAGCCAAAGTCATATCCGTATTCGAGGCGCACGCACCCATAACTTAAAAAATGTGAACCTTGATATTCCACGCGATAAGTTCGTGGTGATTACGGGACTTTCAGGTTCAGGTAAATCTTCACTGGCTTTCGACACCTTATATGCAGAAGGTCAACGTCGCTATGTGGAATCTTTATCTGCCTATGCACGCCAATTCCTGTCACAAATGGAAAAACCTGAAGTCGATTCGATTGAAGGTTTAAGCCCAGCTATTGCCATCGAGCAGAAATCAACCAGTCATAACCCACGTTCAACGGTCGGTACGATTACTGAAATTTATGACTATTTACGTTTGTTGTATGCTCGAGTGGGTACACCCTACTGCCCTGAGCATGACTTGCCGATGGTGGCACAAACCGTGTCGGAAATGGTTGATGCGGTTAAAGCACTTGAAGAAGGTACGGCTTTATTGTTACTTGCTCCTGTTGTACGTGAGCGCAAAGGGGAATACACCAATTTATTTGAGCAATTACAAAGCCAAGGTTTCGTCCGTGCACGTGTAGACGGTGAAATCATGGAAATTGATCCACCGCCTGAACTGGATAAGAAGAAAAAACATACCATTGAAGTCGTGGTCGACCGTTTTAAAGTCCGCGATGACTTAGGCAACCGTATTGCAGAAAGTTTTGAAACCGCACTGCGTTTAGGTGGCGATATTGCAATTTTGTCATGGATGAAAGGCGAACAATCTGATCGTGTGTTCTCAGCAAAACACTCATGTCCTGAATGTGACCGTGCCGTTGCCGAATTAGAACCTCGTCTGTTTTCTTTTAACAACCCATTTGGTGCTTGCCCCGTCTGTGATGGTTTAGGGACACGCAGCCATTTTAGTTCTGACAAACTCATTCCAAACCCCGAAGTCAGCATTAGCCAAGGGGCAATTCGTGGTTGGGATCGTCAGCGTCCATACTATTACAGCATGATTGAAAAAGTCGCTGCACACTTCGACTTCTCTCTTGATACGCCGTGGAATGAACTTGATGCGGATACCAAAAAGAAATTCCTTTACGGTACAGGCAAAGAAAAAATTGACTTAAGCTATATCGATGAACGTGGTCGCCGTCATAACCGTGTGATGGCTTTCGAAGGGGTTTTACCACATTTAGAACGTCGTTACCGTGAAACTGAATCAAACTATGTACGTGATGATTTAGCTCAGTATTTATCGAATGCTGCATGTGACGCTTGTGGCGGTTCACGTCTCAATGAAATTTCACGTCATGTGCGTGTCAAAGACAAAACCATTGCCGAAATCACCAAAATGTCGATTGGCGATGCTGAAAGCTATTATCAAGATCTCAATCTTGAAGGCGCCAAAGGTGAAATTGCCGATAAGATTTTTAAAGAAATTCGTGAGCGTTTGCACTTCCTTGTATCCGTAGGCTTGAACTATTTAAGTCTATCTCGTTCAGCCGAAACCTTATCAGGCGGTGAAGCACAGCGTATTCGTTTAGCTTCGCAAATTGGTGCTGGCTTAATGGGCGTGATGTATGTGCTGGATGAGCCATCGATTGGTTTGCATCAACGTGATAATGACCGTTTGCTTGAGACTTTGGTTCGTTTACGTGACTTGGGCAACACCGTTTTAGTGGTAGAGCATGATGAAGATGCCATTCGTGCAGCGGATCATATTATTGATATTGGTCCTGGTGCAGGGGTGCATGGTGGTCATGTCATTGCCGAGGGGACTTATGATGAATTGGCAGCCAATGAAGACTCTCTGACCGGCAAATACTTGTCAGGCAAGTTAAAAATTGAAGTGCCAAAAACGCGTGTACAACCACCAAAACCTGATGAGCAAATTAAGCTGATGGGTGCATGTGGTCACAACTTAAAGAATGTCGATTTGACTATTCCATTGGGTGTTATGACTTGTGTAACAGGTGTTTCGGGTTCAGGTAAATCAACCCTCATTAACCGCACCTTATTACCGCTTGCAGCAACACAATTGAACGGTGCAACCACGTTAACCGCTGAAAAGTTTGATTCGATTGATGGCTTACAATTCCTCGATAAAGTCGTGGATATTGACCAAAGCCCAATTGGACGTACACCGCGCTCAAACCCTGCAACCTATACAGGTTTGTTTACGCCAATTCGTGAACTCTTTGCTCAAACCCCAGAAGCCAAAGCACGTGGGTATGCCGCAGGTCGTTTCTCGTTTAACGTGAAAGGTGGTCGCTGTGAGGCTTGTGAAGGCGACGGTATGATTAAAGTGGCGATGCATTTCTTACCGGATATGTATGTGCCATGCGATGCCTGCCACGGCAAGCGTTATAACCGTGAAACTTTGGAAGTCGGCTATAAAGGTAAAAACATTTCTGACGTACTCGAGATGACCGTTGAAGATGCAATGCATTTCTTTGATGCGATTCCTGTCATTCATCGTCGTTTAGAAACTTTACATCAAGTTGGTTTAGGTTATATCCGTTTGGGTCAGTCGGCAACCACGCTTTCAGGTGGTGAAGCACAGCGTGTGAAACTTGCGCGCGAACTTGCCAAACGTGATACGGGTAAAACCCTGTATGTGCTGGATGAACCAACCACAGGTTTGCATTTCCACGATATTGCCAAACTTTTAGATATTCTTCATGAGCTACGCAATAAAGGTAATACCATTGTGGTGATTGAGCATAACTTAGATGTGATTAAAACTGCCGACTGGATTGTGGACTTAGGTCCTGAAGGTGGTGCTGGTGGCGGTATGATTATTGCTGAAGGTACACCTGAAGAAGTAGCGAAAAATAAGGTTTCGCATACGGCGAGATTCTTAAAGCCGATGTTGAAATAATCTCCCCCCTTACGGATTAATGCTCCTCATCTTTGAAAAGGAGGGTTAGGGAGGTTTCAAAATAATAATTTATTATGCTAATACGGTGATTCATTCACCGTTTTTTTTTCTTATGACTTTATTAGAAATATTAGATACAGCTATTAAAATTGGTTTAGGTGCGCTCATTACAGGGATCATTACTTATTTCAATCAAAAGGCAAATTTGAAGGCACAACAAAATAAGGAAAACAAAGAGTTTAATCGTAATCTTTTAACAAAAATTTCTTCTATATAGAGGAAATAAATCATTTAATTTTAAAAATTTGGGCTATATTTGATTTTGAAATTAAAAAGCCTGTATTAGATAAAGAAGTAATTAGCGACAGACTCTCTCCTCTGCGAGAAAACCTATTTGATGACTTTAATCTATTAAGTAAAAATGAAGGGCTTTTACTTTTATATGACTATAAAGATCAACAAGAAATATTGAGAAGATACGGTGAACTTGTAGGTGCTTTTAATTCCTATACATGTTTTCGTAAAGAATCTGTTTCAATTGAGAAAACTGCTGAATATAAAGCAAGTATATTAGAGACTAGAAAACAACTTTATCAAAGTTTAAATAAAGCCATTCCTAAATAATTTTTAACTGAAATCCAATCACATGAAAGCGACCTGGATGTCGCCCGTTTGATTAAGATATAAGGATGTATCCTCAATCAAACAAAAGCATTTTGCCTACTTTTTTCTTTCAAAAGTAGGAAACTACTACGCAAATTTAATAAAAAATCTAACTGACAATTGAGGACGTGATTACAGCCAATATTCACATAATCTTAGCTTGAAACCGTATTGCGTCCCTGCGCTTTCGCTCTAAATAATGCTTGGTCTGCCTTAGCAAATAATGCTTTCCAAGAATCAGCACCTACCGCAACACCCACACTGATCGAAACCGTAAATGATTGACCTTGCTCATCTGTAAATTGTAAATCACCAATACCCTTACGCATCTTTTCTGCAGCACGTAACCCATGTTCAAGGTCTAAATTTTCAATCAACACCAAAAATTCATCCCCACCAAAGCGAACGACTAAATCAGTTGATCGAACATTATGACTTAAACAATTTGCCACCTGCTGAATGACTTGATCCCCTGCCACATGACCATACTGATCATTAACCTGTTTAAAATAATCAATATCTACAATCATCAAACACGTTTGGGTAAACTTATTGGGCTGAGCTTCCATAAGTTTGGTATAGGCTTCTAAAGCAAAACGATTTGAAACACCTGTTAATTTATCAGTATTGGCAATATTCTTTAATTCAAATTCAAACTCATCACGTTGATGCAACATTTTCTGAAGTTTTTGCATCGCTTCGTGTAATGAATGTACTTGCTTCTGCTGATCTTCAATAAAATGACTATCGACCAAAGCATTGGCATACGACAATTCAACTAATTTATCTCTCACCATGATAAGCGGCGAAATAACTTTACGTTGAACATAGATCATCGTAAATAAAGCAGCCAATAGTGAAATTAAAGAGACTATCAACGTGAGTAGGAAGTTCAATTGATTCGCGTCTTTTTCTGACTTTGCGATTTCAACGCTCTTATTGAGCAAATAGTCTTGTAAATCGATAACTGTTAAGAATTTACCAGATACAGCTACACTTAATTCAGTCCCTGATAAAAAATAAGGTTGTCCCTTTCGGCTTTCATCAATTAATCGCATGATGATAGGTAAACCTTGATCAATAAACTGAGTTTTCACTTCTTTGTGTAAGCGAGCGAATTCAGCTGTACGATGGCGTTCGGGTTGGATGGTATTCACTAAATCCCACAAATAGCGAACTTGTTTTTGCGTTTGTAATGCGCGTGCAATATTGTCACTTGGTAACGGCTGCTGAAATGTCACATGTGCAGTTACATTTGAAGCAACACGTCCAGCCTGATCTCGCAAATCAGCCAACACCAAAATCATGGTGTAATAATGCCCCATCGAACTATCTTTACTTTTAGACTGCATTACCAGTTTCTTCAGTAAATCATGACTGCTATCCCACGCATTAAACATTGTAAGAATAGCTTGATCTAAAGCTTCAGGCGTACGCTCTGCAAATGGCAACGAAATATAGTGATCGACTTGTTTACGACCTTCCGCTAATTTTGGATTTAGGTATTGAGCGACGTACTCTTCTAACCCATCATATCCAGACTGATCTAATCGATGAATCGAGACCTTAATTTGTTCATCTACTCCCGCGCGATACTCAATAAGCGCTTGTTTATTTTTTTCAAACTCTTCTTGTGAACTCGACATTGCCATGTTCGCAGGGCCACGCTCGCGTGAAATACGATTCGCTAGAGCAGCAACGGCACGAAGATTTTCTATTTCAATCAATGCTGTTTGTGATTTCTGATATTCGCGATAATGGCTAATGACCAATGGGATTGAAATACAGAGGATAGATAAGACGATAATCATCACGAACACAAATAGGCGGCGACCAATTTGCTCGGAATGTGATTTTAACATCCAAACTACCTCTAAAATAAAAGACCGTATAAAGCGGTGAGATTTATAAAATTTCTTTGAACTTAGTTATATTTTACAATATAACCATGCTTAAAAAGCACTTAAAGCACAAGTTTTTATTTAAGAAACAATGTGATAAATATCACACTATTGTAATGCCGTAAATTTTTTTTGTTCAATATTTAAATTATTTTTCCACCAATATACAAGTGACATATTTGGCAGTATTTACTTTTTTGAATTAAAATCAGATGATTATTTTGATCACTTAATCAGCATCGAAAAAATAGATCATGCGCATAATTTTTAATCATTATACAAACCTCATCCTTTAAACCATAATGCTTACATTGCAAAGACACTGATTCATATCAGATTTGCTTAATGAATTTTGTTCTACCCTCGGATGTTTCTCCCACATACAGAACATCCTTTTTCAGCCCAGCCATCCCAATCGGCTGGGTTTTTTTTATCTTTTATATGACTTTTAACGTAAATAATGAAATAAACCAAGTCGATCTAAAATATCTAAAGTGATTTCCTTCCGTTGCTGAATTTTATCACCATTTTTCATTTCTAAATTTAATACAAAGGCAGTGACTTGACCGCTGGCTTGTTCTACAAAACCCACATACCAGCCCACCTGAGGCTCAATATCCATTCCCCAACCACTTTTGGCATATAGCTTATTCGCACCACGTGATTCGACATACATCATGTCTCTTACATCTTGTTGTACATCTCTACGAAACGGCAATGACAACTGT
Organism: Acinetobacter sp. ANC_7512; assembly: GCF_056779935.1. Taxonomy (NCBI): domain Bacteria; kingdom Pseudomonadati; phylum Pseudomonadota; class Gammaproteobacteria; order Moraxellales; family Moraxellaceae; genus Acinetobacter; species Acinetobacter sp. ANC_7512. The sequence continues at coordinate 63,811 of NZ_JBWYIX010000002.1, forward strand.
GCCAATCTATAAACAAATTTAACTTGTTGATCAGGTGTAATCTCTAGAGGACCTTTTAACCAAAATTGATCTATCTGATCCCCGACTTTTGCATTTCCATACTGAATTCGAATTAATTCCTGCTGCATCAATGTTAGTCCAATACGGTGTGCTAAGGCTTGATACACAGGTACAACAGATTCTTGTAAGGCCTCACCAAGCGTAAAATCACGTTGCCAACTATCAAATGAACGCTTATTTCCATCCCATTTAAACACTTCATACCGAGTTGATTTATGATGTTCTAATCCAATCAAAGCATTCAATATTTTAAAAGTGGATGCAGGGATAAAATTTTCTTTTGCTCTTGTTCGATCAGAACCGTAAGTTTTAACGTGTTTGCCATCATAGGTGATAAATACACCTTGAATATTTTGCTGATTAAATAGGGTCTCAATATGATGCTGATTCTTTAATTCACTGCTATTCAGCATTGAATCATCTTTTAAATCGTATGCTTTTGTTCTCGGATTAATATGATCTAAGGCCTGGCAGGCAGATAGAAAAACAGACGTTAAAACAAGTGCAACAACGTAGATTCCTTTCAATTCAATGTTCCAATTTGACCAATGCATTTAATTCAATTTTGACAGATTATTTCTAATTTTTTTGTCTATTTTTAACACTTTTTTTAAAAATATTATTTACATGTGCAATATGCTGGTGCATAATGCCCCACATTAGGGCGAGATAGAAATATACCTCAGCAGAATTTCTGTATTTCCCCCAAGTTTTGGCGAAAAAACCTAGTTTTCATAGAAAACTAGGTTTTTTTTTGCTCAGTATTGATAAAGAATACACCTGATTATGCACTATAATAGTGCAAATAAATATAAGTTAAAAAAAACCCAGCCTTGGGGAAAGCTGGGCATATAAGAGAAATAACCACTATAATATTTAGTAAATCTAAAAGGCAAAACTCAATTTATTTAAATATAAAAAAAAACTTAGTTAAGGAGCATGTAATTATGTGAAAATTAACTTAAATTGCAAACATCGTAACCCTTTGAAATTCCGAATCAACCTAACACTTTACTACCAAGTAGGTGAAAAAAGTCACATTATTTATTTTCAAATGATTTAAAATTAAACGAAAATCTTAAATTTCATGTAAATTAACATTTTCTTTATACGTTTTATCCGATTCTAATAATCTTTTTTTTGTATAATTTCGATGCAATTTTTTAAGCTTAATCGACGTTGAAAATCTCCTTATCACATTGTTATTTTTGAATAAAATGTTCAAAAATTCATGTTCTTAATCTTCTTGTATCAAGACATAACACACAAAATAAATTTAGACCAGCAGACTATTACCTTAAAGATCATTGACTTAATACATTGTTACAATACAATATTTACTGCATATTCATTCGACATTTATTTGGTAACTATTATGAAAAAAATTAGTTTAGCCACTGCTTTATTAGTAGCAATGACTGGGGCACACGCATATCAAGTTGAAGTACAAGGCGCTGCTGAATACTTTGATGACTCATTGAACAATGATAACTATACTGGTTCTGTTCAAGGTACTTACTACTTCAAGAATGTAGACTCAACTAAAGGTCCTTTAGCTGAAGCGGCTTTCTTAAATCAAGCATCTAATGTTTCTGTTGCTTATAACTTCGGTGAATATTCTGCTGATATTAAAGCTGCTAATCAGAAAGTTGAAGCTCAGCAACATAACTATGGTGCAAAAGCTGAAGCTTATATCCCAACTAAACTTATTCCTTTATATGCAAGCGCGTCATATAGCCACTCAAAAACTGATGCTAAAAATGAATTCACTGCAACCAATCCATCTAACCACCCACAAGTTGCTAAATTAGCAGATGGTAACGGCGATCGTTATGCATTAGAACTTGGTGCAATGTTACTTCCAAACTTCTTGGTTGCTGTAGGTTATACAAGCGTTGCTGATCAATACTCTTTTGATGTCTTTAAAGCAATCAACAACGGTAGCGTATTCTCAGCACTTGAAACAGGTACTATTGCTGAAGATCAAGATGCGATCACAGCACGTACTAAATATGTAGGCGGTATCACTGATACAAATATGTCTATTGGCTTTGAAGCTGGTTTAGTATACGGTGAAGATACACTTTACCAATTAAAATCTGACCTTTACTTCAATCCACAGTTAAGCGCAGGCGTATCTTATACTGAATCAAGCTTTAATGACACTCCAAGCTCAGCTATCGGTGCTAACGTAAACTACTTCATCACTCCAGCTGTAGCTGTTGGTGCAAGTTATGTAAATGCTAACGCTGAAAATGGTTCTAGCCGTGATACTGAAACTGTTGGCTTAAATGCTAAATTCCGTTTCTAATAAGTTATTAGATACAGAATCAAAAAAGGACGCATAATGCGTCCTTTTTTTATCAGTCACTAGTTACTCAGGGCTACGAATTACACTTAAAAAATGTAAATGTCTTTCGTATTGATCAATAACATCTTGAATTAAGTCTTCTTGTGTCCAGTCCATTACATCATAGGCCTGTCCACCCTCTCTTAAAAACACTTCCGCTTGATAATAATCCTGCTCAGTCACCATTGTATCTGGCATAAAGCTCGGTGGCGTTGTTCTTTGTGACATCACTTGATATACAAAATTCAACTCGTCATGATGATCTACCCTCAACTCTACCCCTTCAGCCAATCGATTTACACTAACCTTAAACTGTCTTCTCTTGAACTCTTTCTGCACTTGCTCTAATGCTTGAGATACTTGAGATTCAATAAATACATCAACCTCTTCCTTAGAATGAGGATAGTGCATAATCAATCCTAAGCGTTTTTGCCAACTCCGTGGTTGATGAATTGCTCGAGGTGTAATTCTCGCCTCTTGCAGAGCATTCATTTTAATTAAATCTACTTTTAAGGCTTTGAGTAATCCCCAACAAATAAAAAGCATAATGACGGAGAATGGCAACGCACTCATGATGGTCGCAGATTGTAAAGCACCAAGCCCACCGACCAATAATAATACAATTGCCAATACCGCCATAAGCACAGTCCAAAAGAGTCGTTGCCATGTCGGTGAACCTTCACCTTTAGCCGTCAAATAGTCTGTAACTAATGCACCTGAATCCGCTGAAGTGACAAAGAATAAAATAACCAGCGATGTTGCTACTACACTCATGATTGAAGCGAGTGGTAAGCTATTTAAAAATTCGAATAATGCAACGGAAGAATCCTTCTGTACTGCTAGCATCAGTGCTTCATTGCCTTCTTGCATAATACTGAAGAGCGCAGCATTCCCCATAAAGCCCATCCAAATGAGTGTAAATCCAGTAGGAATCAACATAACCCCAACAATAAACTCTCGAATGGTTCTTCCATGTGACACACGTGCGATAAACATCCCGACAAATGGTGACCACGAGATCCACCATGCCCAATACATAACCGTCCAACCACCAATCCAACCATTCGGTTGATAAGCATATAAATTAAATGTCATGGTAAAGAGATTAGAAACATACTGACCCATGTTCTGAATTGTGGTTTGCAAAAGATAAATGGTAGAACTCGCGAAGAATACAAAGAGCAATAAACTTAATGCCAATACCAAATTCAACTCAGACAACCGTTTAATTCCTTTTTCTAAACCTAGAAAAACGGACAGTGATGCCAATGTACTGACGATAATAATCAGTATCACTTGTGTACTTGCTGATTGAGGAACATCAAATAAATAATTCAAGCCTGAGTTAATTTGCGTTACACCAAAACCCAATGTTGTCGCCACACCAAATACTGTTCCAATCGTGGCAAATGTGTCTACGGCATCCCCCATTGGACCATGAATTTTTTTTCCAATGATCGGATAAAGCGCGGAACGTACTTTTAAAGGCAATTGATGTCGATAAGCAAAATAGGCCAAGGACAATCCAATCAATGCATAGATTCCCCATGCATGAAGTCCCCAGTGGAAGAAAGTCACTCGCATCGCTTGCTGCGCTGCCATAACCGTTTCTCCATCACCGACTGGCGGAGAGACATAATGCATTACAGGTTCTGCTACCCCAAAAAACATCAGGCCAATCCCCATACCTGCGGTAAAGAGCATGGCAAACCAAGAGCCATTACTGTAACTCGGTTGGCTATGATCTGGACCGAGCCTGATTTTGCCGTAGTCAGAAATTGCGATATAAGCCAGCACGATCAGAAATATGGCAACTGCTAAAACATAGAACCAACTAAAAGAATCCGTAATCCATTGGTTCAGTTGCTGAGTAACTAATTCAAAACCATTAGGAGATAACACCACAGTGGCCAAAAATACAAAAATGATGAGTACCGTGCTGATAAAAACACGTGGATTTACATTTGAATACCATGGAGGATGCTGAGAAGACATAATTCCCCTATATATTTATTTTTCGGTGAAACGCTTCAAACTGGATAAAACGCTATATGAATTGAGATCATTTATCCTCAACCTCATATAAAGCCGGGTTAGTTTCATCAAAAACAGAATAGAAAATCGACTCAATATCGAGGGTTGGAGATTATTTTTTGATCTAAGTACTTATTATTCATGATTTTGCAGATGAATGCCGTTAGCAAGATGTAACGTTCTGTTTTAATCATCCTGATGCTTTGGCAAATGAGCAATGTATTGCAGTGCAACTAAGCGCGAAACAATCAAAGCCAGATACATGACTCCACTAAACATTTGAATCATGGCAATCAGTCTCGCCAGCGGACTCAAGGGCATAATATCTGAAAGACCTGTTGCCGACTGAATACTAAAACTGAGAAACAACAAATCTAACCAACTATGTTGAACAGATTGTTCAGGCGTTATGCTAAAACTCAGTGGGTCATATAGCTGGCAGATGCTATATAAAAATGCGAAGCTCCATGCAATTAAAGTAAAAACAGCTGCTGCCGCAAATAATTCATCTTTGGTCAAATAGCGGTCTTCGAACATATATCGAACCAAACCATAAGCCGCTGTCGTATACGCGATAACTTCAAATACATGCGCTGTAATTTGAATATAGGCTTGATGATATCCAATCAGAATCAAGAAAGAAAAAATGAGAGCTCCTAATACCCCAAATAAACCTACAGCACTAAAAATTGGGGTCATTTTGATGACTTTAGCAATAATAAGAAGGACTAAAGCGCCGAGAATCCAAGTCATGGAGCGATAAGCCAAATCATGACTTGATATCACTGCGAGGAATAAAATCAGCAGCTGTAAAATCAGTAGACACGCGGATGGTAAACGTACGAGATCACGTATCACGCGGCATATTAAACTCATCTCAACTCCAACTATTTTTATTGTTTTGTTTGAATGAAAGCATAGCGGACAGTTGATGACTTGTATGTCATTTAAAATAGAAATTTGGTAAAGAAAAAAAGCCCCTTAAAGGGGCTTTTTATCATGATCAGTATGGTTTAGTGGTCTGATGCACCAGAAATACCAATACCTGTTTGTGAACGTACAAACTGTGCATCAAATGCTTTACGTTCTGCTTGCGCTTGTGCAGAATTGTCTGTCACAGAGAACAACCAGCAGAAGAAGAATGCTAAAGGCATCGCAAATAATGCAGGACCGTTATATGGATTAATTGGTGTATCAGAAATACCAAGCGTATCTACCCAAACTGCTTTAGAAAGTACGATGAGTACAACCGCTAAAACTAATCCAACAACACCACCGGCAACTGCACCACGCGTTGTTAAACCTTTCCAGAACATTGAAAGTACAAGCACTGGGAAGTTTGCACATGCAGCAACAGAGAATGCTAAACCTACCATGAAGGCAACGTTTTGTTTCTCGAACAAGATACCCAAGATCATCGCAAAGATCGCAAGACCTAAAGTCGCGATTTTAGACATACGAAGTTCAGATTCAGGTGTAGTTTGTCCTTTTTTCAATACGTTCGCATATAAGTCATGTGAAATTGCTGAAGCACCTGACAACGTTAAACCTGCAACAACTGCGAGAATCGTGGCAAATGCAACCGCTGAAATGAAGCCCATGAACAAGTCACCGCCTAAAGCATCAGACAAGTGAACCGCAGCCATGTTATTACCACCAACAAGCTCTAGCTTGCCAGTTACTGCCATTTTCGCAATATCAAGGAATTGTGGGTTGTTCGATACATAGAGAATCGCACCGAAACCAATGATGAAAGTTAAAAGATAGAAGTAACCGATAAAGCCTGTTGCAACAACAACTGATTTACGTGCTTCTTTCGCATCTTTTACTGTGAAGAAACGCATGAGGATATGTGGTAAACCAGCTGTACCAAACATCAATGCTAAACCAAGAGAAATCGCATCAATTGGGTTTGATGCCAGACTACCTGGTCCCATGATTTTGGTTGCATCATCTAAGGTTAAATCATGTACTTTAGAGAAGACTTGAATCGATTGCTCGAACATATTGGTGAAGCTAAAGCCAACGCCTTTCATCACCATAAATGCCATGAAGGTAGCACCTGACAACAACATCACTGCCTTAATGATTTGCACCCATGTTGTCGCTAACATACCGCCAAACATAACGTATGCCATCATGAGCAGACCGACGATGACGACAGCAATGTTATAGTTCAAGCCAAACAGAAGCTTGATCAACTGACCAGCGCCGACCATTTGGGCAATCAAGTAGAATGCAACAACAACAAGAGAGCTTAACGCTGCCAGTGTGCGTACAGGTTTTTCTTGTAAACGGAATGATACAACGTCAGATAAATTGTATTTACCCAAGTTACGCAAACGCTCTGCTATCAAGAAAAGTACGATAGGCCAACCTACCATGAAACCAAGTGAATAGAGTAAGCCATCGAAACCTGACAGGAAAACCATCGCAGAAATACCAAGGAACGATGCTGCGGACATATAGTCACCAGCAATGGCTAAACCATTTTGGAAACCAGAAATTCCACCGCCTGCGGTATAGAAATCTTTGGTGTTTGTGGTTTGTTTAGCTGCCCATTTGGTAATCCCCAGCGTTGCACCGACGAAAATCAAGAACATGATAATCGCAGGCCAATTTGTTGCTTGTTGTTCTGCTGCACCTAAATCAGGACCTGCGAATGCCAATCCAGATAACATTGCAGTCCCTGCAAATGTGAGTAAAGAATTCCATTTCATCTTAGTGTAGTCCCTTCTCGTGAGTGATGGCTTCAACTTCGCGCATAGCTTCTTCGTTTAATTGATCGAGCTTATTGTTGGCAATGTACGAATACACACCACATAACAAGAAAGACAGCACGATGATGCCTAATCCTAGAGGGATCCCCCAAGTGGTTACACCACCTGAAAGCGATGACAATAAAAATTCTTTGTTATAGCCAACTAAAAGCATAAAACCAACGTAGACAAACAGCATAATGCCTGTCAATGTCCAGCTCAGTGTGCTTTTCTTTTTGACCATTTCTTTGAATTTGGGATTCTGTAGAATTTGCTCTACTTGTCTCTCATCCATAAACAAGACTCCATATGAGACCCAACCGTAGGTCATTTTTTTTATTTAAATTATTCCGATTTTTAAATTAGCAAGATTTTGCATTGGTTGTAATTTAGACTTTGGTCGCTAAATTTTGATCAATTTGAACGTGACAGTTCATGGATGCGTTATCATTACACGAGATTCTCAAGTGTAAGTCCTATGAACAGTTGGTTGATTATTGGGGTACTCGCCCTCTACATCCTCATCCTTTTTATTTGCGCCTTTTTTGGTGAAAAACATGCCAGTCGGCTCAGCCCACGTGGACGCATGTTATTGTTTAGTTTGACCTTAGGCGTGTACTGTTCGTCTTGGACATTCTACGGCGCAACGGGTGCTGCTGTTCGTGAAGGGATCATTTTCCTTCCAATCTACTTAGGCCCACTTCTGTTTGTCTGGTTTGGTTATGATATTTGGCGTCGCTTAGGTCGGGTACGTCAGCACCATGCTATTTCCTCAATTGCTGACTTTGTGGCAGCACGTTATGGCAAAAGCGGACCTCTCGCCTCACTCGTCACCATTTTAGCCGTGATCGCCATCATTCCTTATCTTGCCTTACAACTGAGAGCCATTGCACTCAGTGCATCCGTGATGTTGCAACAAGATTCAGAAGTGATGAATCTGACCACCAATGGTGTACTTGCACTTACAGGGGTTCTCGCAATTTTGGCTATGATGTTTGGTACACGTCAGATTGCCAACACCGAACAGCATGGTGGTTTAATGCTGGCAGTCGCTTTTGAATCCTTTGTTAAATTATTTGCACTCCTCTGTGTCGCTTTTTTCTTTTTATTTGAACGCCCCGAAAACCTCATTCAAGTTTCCGCAGACGTATCCAAAACCTTCCATGAAATTCAACTGATGGGCGTGCCAGATACCTTTTGGATTCAAACACTTTTAGCAGCATTAGCGATTATATGTTTGCCACGCCAGTTTCATGTTGCTGTAGTTGAATTACGTGATGAAAAACATATTCGTGGTGCGCGCAGATGGTTTGCCGCTTACATCATTTTAACCGTTGTCGCGATTATTCCGATTGCAAGTTGGGCACTTCATGCTGCACCAGAATACATGGCAGTCCCTGATGTTGCCGTGCTGTCACTGCCTTTGAGCTATAACCAAGAATGGCTGACGCTCTTAGCATTCCTTGGAGGATTTTCGGCTTCAACTGGTATGCTTTTAGTCTCTTCAGTCGCACTCTCAATCATGCTCAGTAACGACTTGATTATGCCTGCGCTATGGCGCTTGGGTTGGATTTCTCGTCATGACAAGCGTTTACCTCGAATGCTGAAATTCACACGTCGCGTATGTATTTTGGCGGTCATGCTACTTGGATTCTTGTTCTTCCATTTCTTTAATGACATTGATCAGCTGTCAGTATTTGGTCTTTTGGCATTTAGTGCTGTTGCACAGTTTGCACCTGCACTTATTGGGGGGTTGTACTGGCGTGGTGGAAGTAAGCAAGGGGTCTATGCAGGTCTCATCGTTGGTTTTGTGATGTGGAGTTACACACTGCTCTTACCAACAATTTTAAGAAGTTTACCAGATGAATATTATCAATTTACTTATTCGTTTCTAATGTTTGGTCCTCTGGGATTTGACTTATTAAAGCCTGAAGCATTACTTGGTTTTGAATCATTTGCGCCATTAACACATGGTGTAATTTGGTCACTTGGCTTAAATATCGTGCTCTACATCTGGATCTCACGAATTTATCGTCCAAGTATTGCTGAGCAAATACAGGCAGAAAGTTTCTTCTATTACGAAACTAAACCCCTACAAACGCAACAAACCTCAAATGAAGTTAATTATTTACATCATGATGTCGCACGATTAAAAGTGGGTGACCTGATCACGCTTGCCAAACGGATTACGGGTGAAGGTCCGACCATGCATGCGTTTAATCAATTCTGCTTATCCAATAATGTGATATTAAACGAAAACAGCAGTGCCAATGGGATGTGGTGGCGTTTCACTGAACAATATCTTGCTGGCACAATTGGAGCTGCATCGGCACGTACCCTACTCACTACAGCCATGGTTAACAATGGATTAGCACTTGGACAGGTCGCTAATATTCTAGACCAAGCATCACAATGGCAACGCTTTAACCAAAATCTAATTATGACCATGATCGACCACATGACCCAAGGGGTAAGTGTTGTCGATGAAAACATGTGTTTAGTCGCATGGAATAATCAATATCTCGTTTTATTCGATTATCCAAAAGATTTGGTATATGTGGGCTGCCCGATTGCAGACTTGATCCGATACAACGCAGAGCGCGGTGAATGTGGACCTGGTTCCGTTGAAGAGCACGTACGTAAACGTATTCATTGGATGAAAGTAGGTAGCGCTCATGAGTTTGAACGTATTCGTAAAGATGGTCGTGTTATCCAAATGCGAGGAAATCCAATCGAAGGCGGTGGCTTCGTGACGACATTTGCTGATATTACGGCATTCCGAGAAACTGAAGCACTACTTGAAGGACGCGTTCAAGATCGCACTCAACAACTTGCCAATGCCTTGGCAGAACAACAATTGGCACGTGAACAAGCTGACAAAGCCAATATGTCAAAAAGTCGATTCATTGCTGCAGCAAGTCATGATTTACTTCAACCTATGCACGCTGCACGGTTATTCAGTACGGCATTAGAACAAAGCATTCAAAATGAAGAAGATGCTAAAACGCTACAGCAACTCGATCGTGCCTTACATGGTGCAGAGAGTATGCTTTCTGCATTATTAGACATTGCACGTTTAGAAGGTGGAACAATACAACCTAAACGACAAGCCTATCCATTACATGACCTATTGAGTGACTTAGAACTACAATTTAAATCAATTGCAGCACAACGAGCGATCTCCTTCCGAGTGCATGACGTGAAATTCTGGATTGATACAGATCCTCAATGGATTCGCCGTATTATTCAAAACTTTGTCAGTAATGCCCTAAGATACACAGCAAAAGGTCGTGTAATTGTTGGGGTGTTACGTTCAGCAGAAAGAGCAAACCATATTCGTATTGGTGTTTGGGATACTGGTCCAGGGATTGCTGAACAACAACGTATTAAACTCTTCCAAGAGTTTGAACGTTGTGGACATACCTCGCCATGGGGTGAACAAGGTTTAGGTCTTGGACTCGCCATCGTTCAGAGAATGACCAGCATGTTGGGTTATCCTGTGCATGTGTATTCCGAGTTGGGTAAGGGTTCATGTTTTATGATTGAAGTCCCACTCATCGATGCACCAAAGGTTGTGACCGCACCAGTTCAAGCCACACCATTAAAATCTGCAGCGTATAAAATTTTATGTTTAGACAATGATGAAACTATTTTAGAAGGCATGGCAACTTTGCTTACTAAATGGGGTTATCAAGTGTTTAAAGCCACAGAACCTGAACAAGCGCTTGAGATTATTCAACAAGAGAACATTCAAGTTTGGTTGGTCGATCAACACCTGAATTCAAATAAAATAGGATTAGATTTTATTGTAGAACATCGTCAAGAAAATGTGCCTGTGGCATTGATTACAGCTGATTCAGATCCTGAGCTTCCGCAAAGACTCAAAGAGCTGAATATTGTCCTATTGAAAAAACCTCTCAAACCTGCCTCTCTACGTTCATGGTTATCAGGTTTAAAAATTTCAAAATAAGATTCGAAATAGTCACATTTTGATACATTCATCACCCAGTTTTTCCACGAAAAGCTGGGTGATTTTTATACATATTCACACCGTACTTTACAATGATTGGCAGATCTCAGCTTTAGAGGTGGCAAAAGAGAACAAAATAAAGCTAAAAAGAGCATTGGCAATTGACCAAAAAAATCAAAGTCCGATTTTCTATGGCAAAACACATCAAAAGTTGAAATATCATTTAAAACAAATAGTTACAAGTTTACTAACATCATGTTTTTAGATGACAAATTTACTCATCAAATAAAAATTAATACTTTAGTCTTATTCTTATTGCAATCAACATAATTCTAAATCTAGCCATCAGCACATCTTCTTTCGATTAAAGAAATCAAAGTGCCTCAAATTTTCTCGAGAATAAAAGTATCAAATGGAGTCTTGCAATGAACATTTCAGAAGCTATGCCACATGGTTTAGATCGTAATCACGAATTTCATCGCCAATATGGTGCCAATGCAATTTTGCCTGAAATCAAGTGGCAAGAAATTTTTCCATCTACATCCTTAAAAAATGTACATGTACGTGCCTTGGAACAGATTTACCAAACTGCAGTACCTTTGGCTTTACAGGTTTTTGAACAATTAAAATTTGATGTATTTACACCAGCAGCTTATCACCCTCAAGGCTTAGGTTTATTTGATAAATTGGCACAACAAGAAAATCAACTTATTCAACGTTTAGCATCAGAATGCCGAGATTTAGATGAACATACGCGTCATCAAGTGTGGAGTATGTTGTTGCGTGGTGGTGCCGTTTTGGTCTTTAAAGCTTGGCTTGGTAAAGTGAAAACTGGTGAAAATACGCTGGATACCACGCAGTTTGATGAAATTTCAGATTTACTCTTTATCAAAACACCGCCGCTTGCACTCGCAGAACAACTGGGCATCGATGCATATGCAGATTTCGATCATATTTTTCTCATGTATGGCAATGAGGTATTTTTAGATCGTTTTAATGGACTTGAAACGGCTGCACTCTTTGTTGATCTGAAAGTTTATGATGCCGCTTTTTTAAGTCTTAGAGATGATCGCGTTGCAGAACATTTAAAACGCAAGGGCTATGTAACACAAGATCAAATTGATGAACTTCAATGTGCACTCAATCCTCTATATTGTAATGAGTTGACACCTAAACAGGACTGTTTAGCCTAAAGTAGATACGCATCGAAAAAAAGACCTTTGATTAGGTCTTTTTTTCAAATCTAAGAATCAATTAAACACGTTTTTCTTCGATGTTTAATGCATTAATCGCTAATACAGCCTGAGTACGATTTTGAACGCCTAATTTACGGAAAATCGCGGTCACATGCGCTTTAATCGTTGCTTCAGAAACATCAAGTTCGTATGCGATCTGTTTATTCAACAAACCTTCCGCAACCATCATTAACACTCGGAATTGTTGTGGTGTTAGAGATTGAATACGTTCTGCTAAAGCTGTTTCATCTGCAGCACGTGGATCAAAGTTTAAATTCGCAGGCAGGTTTGGTGGTAACCACATATCCCCTTCTAATACCTGACGAATCGCTTCACCAATGTGACTTGGATGCGCTGATTTTGGAATATAGCCCATTGCACCATGTGCAATCGAGCGTTGAATAATTGAAACTTCTTCATGCGCCGATACGACAATAATTGGTAACGATGGATACTGTGCACGCACATGCACCAACGCTGAGAAGCCTGATGCACCTGGAAGATTCAAATCTAAAAGCACTAAATCTGGTTCAGGACCTTTTTCTAAACGTTCATAAAATTCATTAACAGCAGCTGTTTCATGGATTTGGGCTTGCGGTAAGCTGTAACGAACTGCTTGAATTAAAGCATGACGAAACAGTGGATGATCATCAACGATTAAAATATTCATAAGCGAGGCGAGAGATCTCAAACACAATCAATATACTAACTGTGCTATAGCTGTTAAGGATATATAAATATTAACGAATTTTTGCAGAAAATGTCGGGCTAAATCTTACAAACGCGATTTTTTTATGTAATTTTGAAAATTCGATAAGCACATCACTTTTAAATATAAAATTTATTCAAATATTGAAATAGCTTATTCATAATCATAAATATACGTTTATTCAATTATTTATCACTTATTTATATCTCAAAAAGATTAAATTATTGCTATATAAGCAAAAATGATATTTATTCTTATTTTGCTTATTTTACAGAATAAGCATAAATCCACATAAATAGTGCATCCGAGATTAATTTTAAATTTTTAGGTTTGTACTATGTCTACTGCTCAACAAAAACCATTAAATATCGTTGCTGTCTCTGGCGGTCTAAATAATCCTTCAAAAACTGAAGCGCTTGTTCAAGCGATTTTGGATGAGTTAGGTGAAGCAACACCAATTCATGTGCATTTTATTAAATTTAGCGAAATCGGTCATTTATTAGGTGGTGCCATTTATCGCAATCAGCTGCCGCAACGTGTTCAAGATGATCTTGCTGCTGTTGAAGCCGCGGACGCATTGATTGTGGGAACGCCCGTATATCGCGCATCTTTCACAGGTTTATTTAAACATTTCTTTGACTTTGTAGAACAAACTGCGCTGGTTGATGTGCCTGTATTACTAGCTGCATCAGGGGGCAGTGATCGCCATGCCTTAGTACTTGAGCATCAATTGCGTCCTTTATTTAGCTTCTTCCAAGCACAGACTTTGCCAATTGGCGTTTATGCAACTGATCGTGATTTTACGCCTGAATACACCATTCACAGTGAACTATTACGTGCGCGCATTACCTTAGCCATTGCTCGTGCTTTACCAATTTTAGAGTGGGCACCAGCCAAAGGTAAACGTGCTGAGGTTGTGAAAGATAAAACCCAACAAGCCAATCAAAACTTGGGCATTAACAAACAAATCGAACAAGAAGAAGTATTGCCTTCAGCAGCAGTACCAAGTTTAGATGCAGCAGAGTCACGCTTGCATCACAAGAATAATGCTGCCCCAAAAATTGAAGTGGCATAAATATAATTGAATCAATGAGGGTATAAGCCATGTCTAATGCAGAAAAACAAGCGATTAAATTTGCCTATTGGGTTCCAAATGTCAGTGGTGGTCTTGTCGTCAGTAATGTTGAACAACGAACAGACTGGAGCTACGACTACAATGTTCGACTCGCGCAAGCTGCTGAAAAAAGTGGATTTGAATATGCTTTGACACAGATTCGATTCACGGCAGGATACGGTGCTGAGAATCAGCATGAATCTGTAAGCTTTAGTCATGGCTTATTGGCAAAAACTGAAAAGTTACGTGTAATCGCAGCAATTTTACCAGGCCCTTGGAAACCCGCGCTGGCGGCTAAACAGCTCGCGACAATTGATCATTTAACCAATGGTCGTATCGCTATTAATGTTGTGAGCGGATGGTTCCGTGGTGAATTTGATGCCATCGGTGAAGAATGGCCTGAACACGATCAACGATATGCACGTTCAGAGGAGTTTATTCGTAGCTTAAAAGGCATTTGGACGCAGGATAACTTTAGTTTTGATGGAAAATATTATCAATTTAAAGACTACACCTTGAAGCCAAAACCTGTTCAAAGCCCACATATTGAAATTTTCCAAGGGGGTAGCTCGCGTGCCGCACGTGATATGGCATCTCGTGTTTCTGATTGGTATTTCACCAATGGAAACACGCCTGCTGAAATTAAAAAGCAGATTGATGACATCCGTGAAAAAGCCAAGCTGAATCACCATCAAGTCAAAATTGGGGTGAATGCCTTTATCATTGCTCGCGATACTGAAGAGGAAGCAAAAGCTGTACTTCAAGAAATCATTGACAATGCAAATGTAGAAGCAGTCAATGCCTTTGGTGATGCAACTCGTGAAGCTGGTGCCGCAACTCAAGAAGGTGAAGGTAACTGGGCAAAATCAACATTTGAAGATCTTGTCCAATACAACGACGGGTTCAGAACAAATCTCATCGGTACACCGCAACAAATTGCTGAACGTATCGTTGAATTAAAATCAGTTGGTGTGGACCTGATCTTATCTGGCTTCTTACATTTTATAGAGGAAGTTGAATATTTTGGTGAAAAAGTACTGCCTTTAGTTCGAAAACTCGAAGCTGAACAGCAACAACACATCACCGCTAAATCAGCTTAATTGGTCTTCGATTAATTAACAACGATCTGAATGAAATCAGCGCTTTGTTCAGTCTTGTTTTGACCCTGATAACTATAATAATAGCGTCATGCAGTAGCAACTTACCCCCCAAGGCTCGGCTTGGGGGCTTTTTATTGGATAGTTCATATAATCTGATCAGCAACAGTACATCGAAAATTGAATAAATCGTACATTGTTCCGCTGTTGCACGGTTATAATCACCTCAAAAATGAAGACAGCACAGCCTTATGGGTTCAATTCAATCAATAGAACATTCAAACAATTCCTCTGGTGCTTCAGCGAATAAAATGGCGGTTCATATTATTTTCGCTATTGCATTAGCGCATGGATTACATGATCTGATCCAGTCTTGCTTACCTGCCATTTATCCCATGCTGAAACTTAATTTTGACTTGAGCTTTACCCAAATCGGGATTATTTCTTTGGTCTATCAAATGACTGCATCTATTCTGCAACCTTGGGTTGGACTCTACACTGATAAGCATCCTAAGCCCTACCTCCTCCCTTTGGGTATGTGCGTTACACTGCTAGGTATCGTTCTGCTGGCATTTGCATGGACTTTTCCAATCTTACTGATTTCAGCAGCACTCATCGGTGTGGGCTCATCTGCCTTTCACCCAGAAGCCTCACGAGTAGCGAGAACAGCATCAGGTGGTCGCTTCGGAACTGCTCAATCCGCTTTTCAAGTGGGTGGTAATAGCGGCTCTGCCGTTGGGCCACTGTTGGCCGCAGCAATTATTGTACCGAACGGCCAAGCCTCAGTTGCTTGGCTCATGATATTTGCCATTTTCGCTATTTATCTGCTTTACAGAATCAGTCGATGGACCATTCAATATGCTGTTCAAGCTGCTTCAGCAGTAAAAGCCAAGCAATCAACACCGTTGAAAGGTTCTAAACTTGTACAGGGAATTGTGATTATCTGTGCGTTAATGTTTGCAAAATTCACGTACATTGCAAGTATTGGAAATTACTATACCTTCTATTTGATCGAAAAGTTTCAGGTCAGTATTCAACAGGCTCAGCTTTATTTATTTGCTTTTTTAGCTGCAGTAGCAATCGGTACTTTTGCTGGCGGCCCTATCGGTGACAAAATAGGTCGTAAAGCTGTCATTTGGATTTCCTTCATTGGCATGGCACCCTTTGCATTACTCATGCCACATGTGAATTTGATGTGGACGTGTATCTTTGCGATTCTTACTGGATTGATTATGTCTTCCGCATTTTCAGCAATGGTTGTATATGCACAAGAAGCGATGCCAGGTCGTGTCGGCATGGTCTCTGGTTTGATGTTTGGTTTGATGTTTGGGATCAGCGGTATCGCGGCAGCAGCTTTGGGCTATGTGGCAGATCATCAAGGTATTCGTTGGGTATTTCACTTTAGCTCATACTTACCACTACTGGGTTTATTGACCTTCTTTTTACCCAGAACCAATCAATCTGCGTAAGATGATCATCTCTACGATCTCAGTTAGGATTAAAAGCAATTAAGGTTTATTTTTAGGCAAAGGTTTATTATGTATACAGGTATCGTGCAAGGGTTAGAAAAAGTATTAGATATACAGCATAAAGAGGGATATCGGACTTTTGTTATTTCTAATGCGCTCAATCTTTTTCATGATGTATTTATCGGTGCCAGTGTTGCGATTAATGGTGTTTGCTTAACCGCTACACAAATTGATCTGATCGCTGGTCAAGTGCATTTTGATGTTTCAAATCTAACACTTGAATTAACCACTTTAGGTCAACTCAACGTCGGTGATGAGGTCAATATTGAACGCTCCGCTAAAGTAGGTGCTGAGAATGGTGGGCATAATTTATATGGTCATATTGAAGGCACTGCAACCGTAAAGCATTTAAGCAAAAATGGTGAAACGTTTCATATCGACCTTGAAATTCCAAATGGCAATATCAAATATTTCTTCTTAAAGGGCTTTATCGGTTTAAATGGCTGCAGTTTGACAGTCAATCGAGTTGATCGTGCAAACAATCAAATCTCAATCGATCTTATTCCAGAAACTTTACGCTTAACCACATGGAAATATGTTCAAGTCGGCGATCAAGTCAATTACGAAATTGATCAGATGACACGTACGCTTGTCGATACTTTAGAAAATATTCATCAAAAATAAATAAAAGCCTCTACGATAGAGGCTTTTTTCATAATCAATTCGATCTAAGAGTAGAAACTCGGATCTGGAACTTTTCCAGTTAATGCCCACTCTCCGACTTCCTGATATTTATAATCAATTGGATCATGCAGGGTTTGGGTTCGTACATTACGCCAGAATCGATCTAAATTCAGTTTTGCAGTAGTGGCGCGTGCGCCCATCACTTGAAAAATATTTTGTGTCACATAAAGTGAAGTATGAGTCGCTGCGATTTTGGCGGTAGCGATTGTAATTGAGACTTCACCACGTTGCTCCGCAGTTAATGTTTCCCCTTCATCCCACGCCTTTTGTAATGTATTGATCGCTTTTTCCGCGAGCAAGCGCACACCTTCAAGTTGCACATAAAATTCGGCGAAATGCTTTTGGGTAAATGGATCATTCACCGCTTGTTCAACCAGTGATTTCGACCAAGCTTTTTGTGTTTGAACTGTCTCTTTCGCAACATTGAACGCTCCCTCAGCAACACCTAAAAATAAATGCACGAAAATCAGTTGAGCAATTAGCGGTCTCAAACTTGAATAAGGTGTACTTAAAGGACCGGGATTGAGGAGTAATTCATCCTTGCGAATTTTGACCTGTTCAAAATGACTGGTACCACTATCCGTTTGACGTTGCCCCATATTATTCCAATCCCCAAGAAAGCTCACACCCTCTCGTGCTGTTGGAATCACGCCAATCAGTAACTTTCCATCTTCATTAAATCCCGAACAGAGCAGGATATCTGAATCAATTGATCCAGAACAAAAACTTTTATCACCATGGAAGATAAATTCTTCGTCAGAAACTTGTTTCGCGGTTGTTCTACGATCTAATGGATTTAACGTATTTCCCCAAAATAAGTTGTGTTTGGCGGTCTGTCTAAACCAATCTCCATATTGAGCTGGCTGTGCAAAAAGTTGTACCGTCGCTATAAGCAAATGATGAAAGCCATATACATGCGCAAGCGAACTATCGACTTGAGCAATGGTTTGAATGGTTTTAAAAATCGTGCTCCATGTTGCACCTTGCCCACCAAGTTCTTTTGGAATAGATAAAGACAATAAACCACTTTGTCGAATTAGATCTCGCTGAGCCTTTGGATTTCCACCCTGTTTGTCGCGTTCTGCTGCGGTCTTCGCAAACTCAGATGCAAGTATTTGCGCAGTCTCAAGTGGCGTTTCAGGGTTAAAATTTAGGGGAGAATTCATTGTTATGTTCCGTATCGCATCTGCTGATAAGCTTAGCAGATCAACATGATTTGACTTATCACAATGCCTGCTTTTCTTATCACTGAACTAAAAATACCGCTAGTTGAACTAACGGTATTTAAAACATGACTTCGTCTGTTTAATCGGGATTACTGCTGTGATTTCACTTCAGCAATTAATTGATCCACGACCTGTGGATCTGCCAAAGTTGAGGTATCCCCCAAACTATCTAGCTCATTAGCAGCAATTTTTCTCAAAATTCGGCGCATAATCTTGCCTGAACGTGTTTTTGGCAATGCTGGCGCCCAATAAATTGCATCTGGTGTAGCCACAGGTCCTAAAACTTTTCTTACCCAACCTACTAGCTCTTTCCTGAGTTCTGCTGACTCTGGCGTATCTGCCTGTAAAGTTACATAGGCTGCAATCCCTTGACCTTTGATGTCATGTGGCATACCCACAACGGCTGCTTCTGCAACATGTTCATGTGCAACCAATGCACTTTCAATCTCTGCAGTCCCCAAGCGGTGTCCCGAAACGTTCAGAACATCATCCACTCGCCCCGTAATCCAGTAATAACCATCTTTATCACGGCGTGCACCATCTCCCGTGAAATAATTCCCTGGATAAGTTGAGAAATATGCCTCGATAAAACGATCTGGATCACCCCAAATGGTACGCATTTGTCCTGGCCAAGAATCTTTGATCACCAAATTACCTTCAGCCTCTCCTTCTAGCTCTTTACCATCAGCATCAACCAAAGCAGGTTGTACACCAAAGAATGGGCGTGTTGCAGAACCAGGTTTAAGTGCAGTTGCGCCCGGTAAAGGCGAAATCATGAAGCCACCTGTTTCAGTTTGCCACCATGTATCTACAATTGGACAACGACTTTCACCAACTACGGTGTAGTACCAGTTCCAAGCTTCAGGATTAATTGGCTCTCCGACGGAGCCCAACAAGCGTAAACTACTACGGTCACTTTCACGGATAAATGCATCACCTTCACGCATCATCGCTCGGATCGCCGTTGGTGCCGTATATAAAATTGTGACGTTGTGCTTATCTACAATATGTCCTGTGCGTGCCCAAGTTGGATATTGTGGAACACCCTCAAACATCAATGTTGTCGTCCCATTTGAAAGCGGACCATACAACACATAAGAGTGACCAGTAATCCAACCGACGTCAGCGGTACACCAGAAAATATCGTCTTGTTTTAAATCAAATACTTCCCTAAAGGTAAAGTTCGCGTAAGTCAGATAACCGCCTGTAGTATGTAGCACACCTTTAGGTTTACCCGTTGAGCCTGAAGTATATAAAATAAACAGCGGATCCTCTGAATTCATTGGTTCAGGTGGACAGATATCTGTGACTGTCATGATTTCCATGTGATACCACAGGTCACGACCTTCATGCATTGTGATTGGGTTACCAGTACGATGCACCACAATGACATTTTGTACAGAGCTCGTCCCTTCAAGCTCCATCGCTGCATCAACGTTTTCTTTCAGTGGAATTGGCTTACCACCCCGCATGCCCGAGTCTGCTGTAATGATGACTTTTGCTTGGCTATCATCAATACGACTTGCTAAAGAATCTGGTGAAAAACCTCCAAACACCACGCAATGTACTGCGCCAATACGCGTACATGCCAACATCGCAATGGCTGCTTCAGGGACCATTGGCATATACAGAACAACACGGTCGCCTTTGGTCACGCCATGCTTCTTGAGAACATTGGCAAAACGACAAACTTCATCGTGTAATTCTTCAAATGAAATAATTTTATGGCGTGATGGATGATCACCTTCCCAAATAATCGCAGGTTTATGTGGGTGTTCTTTTAAATGTCGATCGAGACAGTTTTCACTGACATTTAATTGGCCATCTGCAAACCATTCAACTTTGTAATTCTCTTTATCAAAGTTGGTATTTTTGACTTGTGTAAAAGGCTTAATCCAGTCTAGTTTCTTGGCTGCTTCGGTCCAAAATGCTTCGGGGTTTTCAATAGATGCTTTATACCGCTCGAAATATTGCTCTTCATTGGTTCGTGCAGTTTTTTTAAAAACTTCGGGTACTGGATATATTTCATTCATAATTCGCATCCTTGATTTATGTTTCTCATCTCGAGAGTTGTCTTGATCATACTGATCATTTTTTGTCTTATATCTTGAGTATGACTATACTTTAAAATTTCAAACAATCATGCTTTGGTCGTAGACTGAGCATTCATTTATTTCAAAAGTTATCCGTATCTTCTTGCCAATTGAACAACCTAAAATATCTAACAATCAATGATCCGAATCATTGCTGATCATCATTCATAAGCAAGTAAAATCTGTCGTTGTCAAAAAACTCCATTTTTTTATCAATAAATACCATTTCGATTTTTTTTGTTGGACAAGGTGCTGAATGTTTATAAAAACATGCAATTTTTTTGTTATTTTCAGTTTATTCAATGAATAAAAATGACGATAAAACCTGCGAACGTGATTTTTATTCACTGTATTTTCAGGCAAAATGTAAACATTCAATACATTTGGAACACTCGTGGCTGAACAACAAAATTCTTTGAGTCAGGTGGCTCAAGGTACGACTCAACTTCTACAAGATGCAAGTGAGAAAACGGCTCAAACCGTCATTGCACATACTGCGAAATACAATGATGCATATACCACCATTGATAAAATCATGGATGGCTTTTGGGAACGAATCCCTTATATCTGTATTGCTTTGATTGTATTTACCTTATTTTGGTTGTTGTCTAAGCTGTTCAAATTATTTGTCAGAAAAGCACTTTCAGAGCGTTCATATACCAAACAAAATTTAGTGCTCGTCCTCAACCGCGTCGGTAGCTCTTTTATTATTTTCTTTGGCTTCTTAATTGCGATGGTTATTGCAATTCCAGGGTTTACACCTGGACAGCTGATGAGTGCACTGGGGATCGGATCTGTCGCAATTGGTTTTGCATTTAAAGATATTTTTCAAAACCTGCTCTCTGGTATCTTAATTCTACTCGGTGAACCCTTCAAAATTGGCGACGATATCATTGTGAATGGTTTAGAGGGGACCGTTGAAGATATTCAAATTCGTGCAACCTACTTACGTTCACCTGATGGTCGCCGTATCGTCATTCCCAACGCAACGGTTTATACCAATGCAGTTACTGTTAATACGGCATATCCACGTCGTCGTTGTGAATTCGTGGTCGGTATTGGTTACGAAGATGATGTTCAAAAAGCGAAAGATATTATTTTGAGCATTTTAGACCGGGATCAACAAATCCTCAGTCAACCTGCATTTAGCGTGAATGTCTCTGCCTTAGCTGATTTCTCAATCAACCTCACTGTACGTTGGTGGGTGAATACGGGTGAAACTGCGACATCTACATCTATTAGTTTAGTTCAAGAAAAAGTCATTCAAGCTTTTGCTGAACATGAAATCTCGATTCCATATCCAGTTCAAGAGGTTAAAGTCTATCGCGGAGATTCTTCACAAGAAGATGAATCACCACGTGCTAAACAGACGACCTAACACATAAGGAATCACCGTCTCAGTACGAATAATTCGGTTGCCTAAGCTGACAGCTTGGCAGCCGTTTTTTATGAGTAAATCAATCTCATAAGGAATATAACCACCTTCAGGCCCAATCAATATCGTACATGGGTGCTCAATCGCATGAGGCATACTGTGGGTTGCATAAGGATGTGCTACATAAGCTGGTCGTTCAACGGAAATCATTTGAGGAAGAACATCTTCCACAAAAGGTTTAAAGCGTTTATATATTTCGATTTCAGGTGGAAATGTATCACCCGCTTGTTCTAAGCCCAGTTGAACATAGTGATTAATTTGCTGTAAAAATGGTGTTTGCCAATAGCTTTTATCGACCCGATAGCTGTGCAGCAAAATGATTTTTTCTACGCCTAGAGTTACAGCATCTTGAATCAATCGTCTCAATACTTTCGGTCTAGGCATAGCAACGATTAACGTTACAGGTAATTTCTTCGGTACAGGCTCTTCATAAAGTGGCTGAATTAAGATTTTCCTTTCAGAAATTTCTATGACCTCAGCTGTATATCGACCAGCACCTCTAATACCAACCTTTAAAGTATCTCCAATTTTAATATCAAATTGATGCTTCAGATGCTCAATTTGGCGTGCAGATTGAATCGTCCAGAGGTCATCCTGTGCTGATGCAGGATCAAGCAATACAATATTCATATACTAAAAAAACTAAAGGTATTGATTCAGGACATGAATATGTTTTTGCAACGACCCTGTATTCCGTTGCATGATCTTTTGAGCCTGATTTTGTACTGCTAAAATCGTTTCATCCTGAGATAAGCACTGAATAAGATGATTCACCACCTCTTCCGTAGTTTGACCGATTAGAATCCCTTTTTCTTCCACAAATTCATCGACAATGGTTTGAAAGTTAAAGTAGTTCGGTCCAATCACAGTCGGGACATTGAGTGATATTGGCTCTAAGATATTATGCCCACCGCCAGGTTCATTCAATGATCCACCCACAAAACTTGCTTGGCTCAATGCATACCAAATCCACATTTCACCCATACTATCAGCAAGATAAACTTGTGTATCAGCCTCAATGATTTCACCTAAACTACGTCGATGCATTTTTAACTCATTACTTTGAATGGCTTGTGCAACTTCATCAAAACGTTCTGGATGACGCGGTACAATAATCAGCAAGACGGCAGGATGATCATTTAAGTAGTCTTTAAACTTGGATAACAGATTTTTCTCTTCAGGATGATGTGTGCTTGCAATCGTAATAATTTGGCGTGCTTGCAAATCCCAATCTTGATGAATTTGTTGCGCTTTCAATAACATTTCTTCGGGCGCATGAATATCAAACTTAATACTGCCCACTGTTTGACTATGCGCTGTAGCAGCACCTAAAGCCCTAAATCGATTCAGTGAAGCTTCATCTTGAGCCAAAAGTTGAGTCAGACTGCTGAGCATAGGCTGAGTAATACTTGGTACTTTGGCGTATCCTTTCGCTGACTTTTTAGATAAACGTGCGTTCACCAAAAAAGTGGGTATTTTACTAATTTTCGCCTGATCAATTAAATTGGGCCATAGTTCTGTTTCAACCAAAACCAACATTTTAGGTTGATATTTTTTAAAAAAAGCACTGACTAATTTTTTTTGATCTGCAGGTAAATATACTGCTTGAAAAAGATCTACATATGGTGCTTTTGAAAATAAGGATTTAGCTCGTGCCTGACCTGTTTTGGTGGTATTCGTAACCAACACAGCATGTCCAAGCTTTAAATAATGTTCTATCAGAGGTTGTGCAGCATTGGTCTCTCCAACTGAAACCACGTGAAACCATATCGTATTAAGATTTTTTGGAGATTGAAACGGACCGAAGCGCTCTAAGCACTCTTGATGAAATTGCTCAATATTGTCTGCTCGCTTTTTTATACGCCATTTATAAATTGGCTTTAATAAAGCCAATGCTGCATTATACCAAAATGGAGTTGTCAAAACGTAAGACCTCGAGCTTTCTTAAAAAAATAGGGCATGACCACGAAGTTGAGATCATACCCTGCGAATTTTTTCGGTTCAAATACTTATCTTAAATTTCAATTTCCTTGTAAAAAAGGATAATCGATATAGCCTTCAGCCACATTCGTCCCGATCATATTTTCTAACTTCAATTCATTCAAAGGAGCATTCTGTACCAAACGCTCATATAAATCAGGATTGGCGATATAATCTTTACCAAAAGACACTGCATCAGCTTGACCTGAAGTGAGAAGTTGTAAAGCATCCTCTCGACTTAAACGCATATTTGCAATAAAAGGAATACCTTGTCCACGCGCTTTTAATTCTTGACTAATACTGTCTTCTGCCAAATATTCACGTGTAAAGAAAAATGCAATGTTTCTTTGACCGAGTTGTTCTAACACATAACCAAAAGTTTCACGTGGATCATCATCACCCATATCGTGTTCATCACCACGAGGAGCTAAATGTACACCTACTCGACCAGCACCCCAAACTTCAATTAGCTCATCCACGACTTCTAACAAGAAACGCGCACGATTTTCCACCGAGCCGCCATATTCATCTTCACGCTGATTGGTTTTCGATTGCAAGAATTGATCAATTAAATAACCATTCGCCGCATGCAATTCCACACCATCAAATCCTGCCTCTTTAGCACGAATTGCTGCTTGTTTATATTGCGCTGTAATCGCGTGAATTTCAGAAATTTCCAATGGACGTGGCAAGACATAAGGACGTTTCGGACGCAACAAACTGACATGTCCGGCTTGTTGAACAGCACTCGCCGAAACGGGTATATCACCCTTCAGTAAATCTGGATGTGACACACGTCCAACATGCCAAAGCTGAGCGACAATTAAGCCATCTTTATCATGAACAGCTCGGGTTACTTTCTTCCACCCTTCTACTTGAGCATCAGTAAATAATCCTGGCGTATTTAAATAGCCATTCGCCTCCTCAGAAATTACGGTCGCTTCTGAGATAATTAATCCACTACTTGCACGTTGCGCATAATACTCAGCCATCATTTCTGTTGGTACACGATCATCTGTCGCACGACTACGCGTTAAAGGTGCCATAACCACGCGATTTTTGAGCTTTAATTCACCAAAGACTACTGGGCTACTAAAATCAGTCATTCATCTATCCTCTTCACTCATTATCGTTAGAGTGATTGTTGAAGGTGTTCTGCAAAACTTTTTATCAGTGCTTCATTACGAGAAAAATAAGACCATTGACCATGCTTAGTAACATGAACCAAACCTGCTTGTTGTAAAACAGATAAATGATTAGACATGGTTGACTGAGATACATCTGCAATTTTTTCAATCTGTCCTGCACATACGCCACGACTAAAATCTTGCACGCACTCATCTTGTGGAATAAAGCGCTCTGGATCTTTTAAACATTGTAAAATTTGGCGGCGTATCGGGTTCGATAAGGCTTTGAAAATTGCTTCAGTATCCATCTCATTTCACTCAAGTTAATGATCTGCACTGTGCTGAACTCATTATATCGATTTTTATAGATATTAATATCGAATTATTACGATATTTAACAAATCGAGTTTATGAATGACTGTGCCGAATAATTCTGATTCTAACATTGAACTGATTTAATCTAGCAAGCTTCGTGCTAGAACGAAAAAGGCAGGGCTTTTGCCCTGCCTTTTTTTAAAAAAATATTAAAGCCCTTGTTTCAAACTAGCTTCAATAAATTTATCAAGATCACCATCTAACACGGCACCCGTATTTGAATTTTCAACGCCAGTACGTAAGTCCTTAATACGTGAATCATCCAACACATAAGATCGAATTTGGCTCCCCCACCCAATATCCGATTTAGAATCTTCTAGTGCTTGAGCTGCTTCATTACGCTTATTCATTTCCAATTCGTACAATTTAGCACGAAGCTGTTTCCAAGCATGATCACGGTTAGCATGTTGTGAACGCTGGTTCTGACAAGCCACCACAATTCCAGTAGGTGCATGGGTTAAACGCACGGCAGAATCTGTTTTGTTAATGTGCTGACCACCTGCACCTGAAGCGCGGTATGTATCCGTTCGAACATCTGCTGGATTGATCTCAATTTCAATGTTGTCATCAATTTCTGGAGACACAAAAACCGCTGAGAATGAAGTGTGACGACGGTTGCCTGAGTCAAAAGGTGATTTACGAACTAAGCGATGTACACCTGATTCAGTACGTAACCAACCATAAGCATATTCGCCTTCTACACGAATAGTGGCCGATTTAATCCCAGCCACATCACCGTCAGATTCTTCCATTAACTCAGCTTTAAAGCCATGACGCTCAATCCAACGTAAGTACATACGTAATAGCATAGATGCCCAATCTTGAGCTTCAGTACCACCTGACCCCGCTTGAATTTCGACATAGCAAGGATTTGGATCCATTGGATTACTAAACATACGTCTGAATTCAAGTTTAGCTAGTTCAGCCTCAGCTGAATCAAGTTCTGCTTGAACATCTGCAAGCATTTCTTCTTCATCCGCTTCTACAGCAAGATCAAGCATCGCTTGTGCATCATCAAGTTGTGTTGCTAAACCATCTAAAACATTTAAAACGTTTTCGAGCTCACCTTTTTCTTTTGCCATCGCTTGAGCACGATTTTGATCATTCCAAATTGCTGGATCTTCAAGTTCGCGGAGAACCTCCTCTAAACGCTCTTTCTTTAGATCGTAGTCAAAGATACCCCCGTAGTGTTTGACCACGTTCGTTCAAGTCTTTCAGCTGGAGAAGATAAGGATTAATTTCCACGGTGTAGATCCTAAATATGTCTATATCAAAATTGGCAATATTTTAACACAGCCAAGTAAAACTTGAGAGTTTGCTTTTTTATTCAATATTCTCTTGACCATTGTTTAGTTATTATTAACAATACATTTAATTATTAAAAAATACTTACTTTATTTTTACAACAATAAGCAGAGACTTATGAAAATGAACAAAACCTATTTGGCTTTGGCCATCCTCCCTTTGACAACTTCAGCTATGGCCTACCAAGCTCAAATTGATGCTGGATATACCTATTTTGACCATGATAGTCTCAAGGTTGATTATCACGGTGTATTTGAAACAGAAGGTACTTATTACTTCAAAGCAGTTGATACTGAAAATAAACCACTTAATGAGGCTGCATTTCTTGGCCACCATAATCGCGTTTCAGCGAAATATAGTTTTCAGCATATTAAAGACGATAAAGTGTATATAAATGAAACAGTTGCACAAAGCAAACAAGAGCTGCACGGCTATTCAATAGGGGGAGAATATTATATTGATCAACTGTACTTCACAGGTGAGGTCGGTCGTCAACATTATAAAGTGGAGTCACGCTCAAGCTCACTAAACGGTTCATCTCATGCTAAGCAGCGTTTCGATATAACCACCTATAGAGCTCTCGTTGGTTATACTCCTATTCAAAATTTACTGATAGCAGTAGGTATTAATGCTTATAAAGGTGAAGGCTTTGATGAAAATGCTTTTGCTTTAAAAGCCAAATATGTCACCCCATTAGGCCAAAATGGTCAATATCTCAATTTAGAATTGGATGGTAGTTTTGGACATGATATTGATTCGATTACATTTGGTGGGGATTATTATTTAACTCAACGCTTAAGCCTAGGTAGTGCTTATACGCGAGATACGAATAGCACTAGTAAAATTCATAAAGACGAATACCAATTACGTGGCAAATACTTTATCAATAATAACCTCTCTCTTGGGAGTATTTTAAGATTCAGTGATGATGAAAATAAGTTTAATGTAAACGGAACATATCGATTCTAATTCCATTCAACAGGGGGAAGTAGCAGTCCCAAAACTGCTACTTTCGTTCAAATTGCATACAATTCATATTCAAAAGCAACATAAAATGACTAAAACACCTTATCTTTCACATGAATTAACATGTTTTTTTATTTTTTAAAATCAATAACTTAAATTTTTATTTTTACATAAAAATTACACAAGATACATTACTGTTACTTTTGCTTGATTGATCCTTCATGATTTTCCCCTACACTGAACTTGTAACAAAAAATGTATTAACAACTAACTCTATTGAGGGGAAGTATCCATGAAAAAATTAGCAATCGCGTCTGCACTTCTTTCTGCTTTAGCTGTAACTGGAACTGCAAATGCATATCAAGCTGAAGTAGGTGCTTCTGCAGGTCTTATCGATCCTGATAATGGTAGTACAAGTGGTTCATTTGGTGTTGATGGTACTTATTATTTCCAACCAGTTCAAACACGCAATGCTCCACTAGCTGAAGCTGCATTCCTTGATCGTGCAAGTAATGTAAATGCGAAATACCAATACAGCGAAGTTGGTGATGATGAAAGACATCAATACGGCGTAGGTGTTGAATACTTCGTACCTAATTCTGATTTTTATGTAAGCGGTAATGTTGGTCGTGATGATCGTAAATTTGATATTGGACCTGATTTTGATGAGACAGTTTATGGTGCTGAAGTAGGTTATTTGCCTGCACCTGGCTTATTAATTGCAGCAGGTCTTAAGGGTTACGATAACGACTATGATGATGGTGTTGACCCAACATTACGTGCTAAATATGTAACTACATTGTCTAACGGTAAAGATATCAACTTAGAAGCTGGCGCTGCATTCGGTGACCTTGATGAATATAATCTAGCTGCTGATTACTTCATCGATAAAACTTTAAGTGTTGGTGTGGATTACTATAGTAAAGATACTGGTCCTGCAGATACAAACGAGTTTGGTGTAAGCGCACGTAAATTCTTCACACCTCAAGTAAGCTTAGAAGGTCGTGTAGGTTTCGGTGAACTTGCAAATAATGATTACAACAAGTTCGGTTTAGCTGCTAAATATCGCTTCTAATATCTTAATTAAAATTTAGTGTTTCTTAAAAGCCCATCTTAATGATGGGCTTTTTTTGTGCAAAATCCCGATGGAATGTCATTTTTTGTGCATTGACTCATCCCCTTTTGTTCTTACAATAGAAATCAGCTGTCACAAAACAGTCATATTTCTATAACAAAGAGAGTCAATATATGTTTAAAAAAATTACACTTGCGACTGCACTTATTGCAAGCTTAGGAACTGCACATGCGTATCAAGCTGAAGTTGGGGCTACAGCCAAATTGATCGATCCTGATAATGGTAGCAATTCTGCAGGTTTTGCGCTTGATGGCACATATTATTTTAATCCTGTTCAAATCAAGAACTCTCCATTGAACGAAGCTGCATTTTTAAATCGTTCGAGCAACGTGAATGCAAAAGTATCTTATGACGACTTTGATGTAGTCGAATACTGGAATTATGGTGTTGGAATTGAATACTTTGTTCCAAATACTGATTTCTATCTAAATGCCAATCTTTCTCAGGAAACTCAAAAAATACCTAACACCACTGATAATGATGTCACAAACTATAAAATTGAAGCTGGTTATTTCTTAGCACCATCTTTATTGGTCGCAGCTGGTTTACGTGGTTGGGATGATGACAACGATGATGGTATTGACCCTACTATTCGAGCAAAATATGTCACTCAAATTGGCACAAATGATGTGAATTTAGAGGCTGGAGCTGCATTTGGTGATCTAGACGAGTTCTCGTTAAGAGGCGATTATTATATTGATAAAACACTCAGCGTGGGTGTTGACTATTTCAATCAAGATTTCAATGGCGGATCTTTTGATGAGTTTGGTGTAAATGCTAAAAAATTCTTCAATCAGCAAATAAGTGTCGAAGGACGAATTGGTTTTGCAGATGACGGCAATACTTTTGCTGTACGTGGTGCATACCGCTTCTGATCTTTGAGTGCTAAAAACCGCTCTGATGAGCGGTTTTTTTATTGATGCATATGTACAATGCGCATTTGTAAACTGGTATTACCATTAAAGGTATTTTTATCCAGCTCATAGACCAAGCGAATTTCATTGAGCATCGGATCAAACTGATATTTATCTGCTGCGTTAAAGGCGATTGCCTCTACCACTTGACCATTTTCTAAAGCTACACGCAGTTTCAAGTGCACATCCTTAAGCCAGCGATAATCCAAAATTTTAAATACTCCCTCGAATACAGGCGCAGGAAACTTTTGCCCCCAAGGACTTAAATTTTGTAATACGTCCACCGTTTCAATTTGGAAAGCTGAAGCTGGCAACTCCCCATCCGTCCATAAGGTTGCAGTAAACAGACTTTCATCTTGACTGGCAATCAACTGCTCAAATACCTGCTTAAACTCAGCAAAATGTTCTTTTTTAATGGTTAGACCTGCAGCTGCAGCATGCCCACCAAAGTGACTGACAATATGTGGATATTGCTCAGCCACACGCTCAATCGCATCCCGAATATGAATTCCCTCAATTGAACGCGCTGAACCTTTGATATGTATGCCATCTTCATCACGGGCAAAAACGATACTCGGACGATGGAACTGCTCTTTTAAGCGTCCTGCCACAATTCCAATCACACCTTGATGCCAATGTGGCTCAAACATAATTAACGCTGCAGGTATTGCATCCTTATCTAGCTGAATTTGATCTAATGCAGTCAATGCTTCTTGTTTAATTTTACCTTCTACCTGACGACGTTCCACATTGAGTTGATTCAGCTGTTCCGCTAAAGGATATGCTGTAGCCAAGTCGGATGCCAAGAGACATTCGATGCCAATATCCATGGTTTCCATACGCCCTGCCGCATTAATTCGCGGTCCAATCACAAAACCTAAGTCTTGCGCTTTCAGTCCTGCAGGATCACGTTTGGCAATATCTAATAAGGCTGAAATCCCAGGGCGACATAATCCTTGTTGAATCCGCTTTAGACCACTGTCGATTAAGATTCGGTTGTTATAGTCCAAACTGGCAACATCGGCATAGGTCCCAAGCGCAACCAAATCCAAATAGCTGATCATTTGTGCAAAAGACTTGCCCATTTTTTTACGATGACTGGATAGGTTCGCCAACACATAAAAGGCAACTCCTACTCCTGCCAAAGCTTTACTTGGAAACTCACAACTGAGTTGATTCGGATTCACCACTGCCTCAGCCATAGGCGTTGGCTTGGTTGTGAGATGGTGATCGGTAATAATTACTTGCATCCCATGATCTTGAGCTTGCTTAACTCCATCATGACTTGAAATGCCATTGTCGACCGTAATCAACAAATCAGGCGTAAAGTTGGCAAACGCAAGATCTGCAATAGCAGGTGTCAAACCATAGCCATACTTAAAGCGATCAGGGACTAAATAATCAACATCTGCCCCCATGTCACGTAGTGCAAGCATCATCAGTGCTGTACTGGTCGCACCGTCAGCATCATAGTCACCGACAATCACAATTTTTTTGTGTTGATCAATGGCTTGGTCGATCAACTGAATTGCAGCATCTAACCCCTTCATAGTTGGCGCTAATAAGTATTTTAATTTCAGTTCTAGTTCTTGTTCAGATTCAACGCCTCGACGTGCCAAAATTTCGGCAATAAATGAAGGCACGCCCTGAAAATTTTCAGGGCGTGTTAAAAATGGACGTTGCTTGATTTCAAATTTTGGCATTTATGGCATCAATCGTTGTAATTTCCACGCACCGTCGATTTTTTCATAACACAAACGGTCGTGCAAACGGTTTGGGCGACCTTGCCAGAACTCATAATAATCTGGCTCTATACGGTAACCACCCCAGAAGTCAGGCTTATCTAAAGTTTGTTGATCTGCCACACGCTCATGCAATTCATTAAAGCGTTGCTGTAGCTCGTCACGGCTCGCAATCACACTACTTTGTGGGGTACTAATATGCGCTGCAATTTGGCTATCACGCGGGCGCTTATGGTAATAATCAGCGGATTCTTGTTCTGAAATTTTTACCACTCGACCTGAAATGCGAACTTGGCGTTCTTGTTCAGCCCAATAAAACAGAATTTGCGCATAAGGATTGGCTACTAAGTCGAGTCCTTTTTGGCTATCATAATTGGTATAAAACGCATAACCATTTTCATCGGCACCGCGAAGTAATACGGTACGTACGTGCGGTCGACCCTCAGCATTTGCTGTAGCTAATGACATGGCATACGGTTCGTGAAGCTGAGCTTCTAACGCATCGTTAAACCACAATAAAAACTGTTCATGTGGATTAGCATTCACTTGATCCTCATGTAATTCGCCTTTTTGATAATTTAGACGCAGTTCACTGAGATCTTTAATCAAATCACTCATGAGATCAATCCCCGATTAAGCTGCTGCATTAGCACGTACAGCATCTGCCAAAGCATGTGCCAGTGCAGTAACTTCTTGAAGATTATCACCTTCAACCATCACACGAATTACAGGTTCAGTCCCTGACTTACGAATCAGTAATCGACCACGACCTTTAAGTTGCGCTTCGGCTTTGGCAAATTCTGCAGCCAATGCAGGTACTGAGTATGGATCAAACATTGCATCTAAACGGACATTTACAAGCACGTTTGGCAGTAATTTAAAGTCAGCAACCAACTCATGCAATGCTTTCTTCTGTTCAACCATGACAGTTAAGACTTGTAGGGCTGCAATAATCGCATCACCTGTGGTGCTCTTGTCTAGAGTTAAAATGTGACCTGAAGGTTCACCACCAATAACCCAACCGTTTTCCTCTAAACCTTGCAGTACATAACGGTCACCAACTTTGGCACGAAGCAGTGGAACTTCTGCTTTTTCAAGTGCTAATTCAAGTGCCATATTGCTCATGAGCGTACCGACAATACCCGCTGGTTTATTGGCACTTTGTGTCGCCAAGATATATAGAATATGATCGCCATCAATCAGCTTTCCATTCTGATCCACTAGAATGACACGATCTGCATCGCCATCAAATGCAATACCCAAATCTGCTTGATGCTCAACTACAGCAGCTTGTAAACTCTCAGGATGAGTTGAGCCACAGCCTTGGTTAATATTCAAACCATTCGGTTCATTATGAATCGCAATCACTTTGGCACCGAGCTCACGGAATACCGCAGGACCCACGTTATATGCTGCTCCATTGGCACAGTCGACGACAATCTTTAAATTGTTTAAATCATAATGGTATGGGAACGTTGATTTACAAAATTCAATATAACGACCTGGAGCATCATCAACACGCACACTTTTTCCTAGACTCGCAATATCATCAATGACAATATCTTTCTCGAGTTCAGCATTAATCTCATCTTGAAACTCGTCTGGTAATTTTTTTCCTTCTGAAGAAAAAAACTTAATGCCATTATCATGATAAGGGTTATGTGAAGCTGAGATGACAATCCCTAAACTGGCATGCAAGGCACGAGTTAAATGAGCAATGGCCGGCGTAGGTAATGGCCCCAATAAATGCACATAAACACCAGCTGCGTTTAAACCCGATTGTAAAGCCGCTTCTAAAATATAACCTGATAAACGAGGATCTTTGCCCATCACCACAATCGGTTTATTTCTTTTTGTTCTACGCTTAAGTACTTTACCCGCAGCAAACCCTAATTTGAGTGCAAACTCAGGTGTGATTGGAAATACACCGAATTTCCCACGAATACCATCAGTACCAAAATAACTCATTCATTCTCTCACTTCTTAGCGGGTGATTAACATCATCCTTTTTCAATGCGCACCACTTTACACCAAAATAAAAAAACCGTCATTTACATGACGGTTTTTTTTAAAAATTGTTTTATAACAGGCAATTAACCAACACGGTAATTCGGTGCTTCTTTAGTAATGGTCACATCGTGAACGTGTGATTCAGACATACCCGCAGACGTGATTTTCACGAATTTCGCATTTTGACGAAGATCTTCAATCACTGCAGAGCCTGTATAACCCATAGATGAACGTAAACCACCCATCATTTGATGCACGATGTTGCCCATTGGCCCTTTGTAAGGTACGCGGCCTTCAATACCTTCTGGAACCAACTTCTCAGCACCTGCTTTAGAGTCTTGGAAATAACGATCCGCAGAACCTGTTGCACCCGCCATTGCACCCAATGAACCCATTCCTCGGTAAGCTTTGTAATAACGACCTTGGAAGAATTCAACTTCGCCTGGTGCTTCTTCAGTACCAGCAAGTAAAGAACCCACCATAATCGTACTTGCACCTGCACCGATCGCTTTTGCCATATCACCTGAGAAGCGGATACCACCGTCTGCGATCAATGGAATTTGATCTTTCAGTGCGTTAGCAACAGAATCGATCGCCGAAATTTGTGGCATACCAATACCTGCAACAATACGAGTCGTACAGATTGAACCAGGACCGATACCTACTTTCACAGCATCTGCGCCTGCATCAAGTAAAGCCAATGCAGCATCGCCAGTCGCAATGTTACCGCCAATGACTTGAACTTGTGGGTAGTTGGCTTTAACCCAACGTACGCGCTCGATAACACCAGCAGAGTGACCATGTGCAGTATCGACTACAATCACGTCAACACCCGCATCAACCAATGCTTCAACACGGCTTGGAGTTTCAACACCTGTACCAACTGCAGCACCCACACGTAAACGACCTAAGTCATCTTTACAGCTATTTGGATAAAGCTCAGCTTTATTAAAATCTGTTACAGTGATTAAACCTTTTAGTTCGTTGTTTTCGCCAACAACAATCACTTTCTCAATGCGATTTTTTTGGAGAAGTGCCTGAATGTTTTCTTTCGATTCACCTTCGCGAACGGTGACCAAACGATCTTGACCAGTCATGATGTTGCTTACTGGCTGTTCAAGATTAGTTTCAAAGCGTGTATCACGACCTGTCACAATACCAACTACTTTGCCATCTTTCACCACTGGCACACCGCTGATATTGTTCGCTTGCGTAATTGCGATTAACTCACGCACAGTCGTTTCAGGGGTTACTGTAATTGGATCTTTCACCATGCCTGCTTCAAATTTTTTCACACGGCGTACTTCAGCAGCTTGCGCTGCAATATCCATATTTTTATGAAGGATACCAATACCGCCATTTTGTGCCATTGCAATTGCCATACGGGATTCAGTCACCGTATCCATTGCTGCAGACACAAGAGGGATATTCAAATTAATGCCGCGAGTTAAACGTGTCTTTAGAGAGACATCTTTTGGGAGAACAGTAGAGTAGGCAGGGAGTAATAGGACATCATCAAAAGTTAACGCGTCTTGAACGATGGTCAACATAACAGTCTCACTGGTAATTTCCGTGCGCCATTATATACAAATTTTAAGGTAAATTTCATTTCTTATTATCGACAATTTTATGAAATTTACCCACCACCCCTATTTTTATGCAATTTACTATCCGAAAAAATCATAATAAGAGCATATAAAACATAAGCATATTTTAAATCATTCAAATTAACTGACCTGATCGTAATCGTCATCATTCGACGATGGAACAATTTCAATATCAATTAATGGGATCAGATGATGGGCTTGTCGAGCTTTGGCACATTGCGCATCTCCGGCTTGGACCTCTATACACGATGAACTGCGAACCGTATAGATCGAGCAAGAGACCTGCTTCCCTATTTCTCCTTCTAGAGCAACGCATCGCGGGTTAGTTTGATTAGTCCCCACCATACAAGCATATACAGGGTTAATATCCTCAACCATCTCGGTAGGGATGTTCATCGCTTCCGCACCATAAAATGAAACACGGAAATAGGCACAACAAGCACCACAACTTAAACACGCATCCTGTGCAGAAATCTGAGAGAGCATTTTTAAATCTCTTAAAAATAATTTTTTAGTGACGAAATCCTAAAAAAACTTAATTTCAAAAACAAGATTTATTTTTATTATATTTATTTACTAATCAATAACTTCTATTAAAAAATGCACCATTATGAATCACTTTCATGGTGCATTATTTCAATACTATTTATAAATAAACTAAATCTTTTGAAGATTCAGATCTTTATGCGTATACAACCATTTATAAACAATAATGTTGCACTAAAGTGCCCACACCAATGACAAGGAAAATTATTGCGCCAATTTTGTGAATCAAGGAAATAGGTAATCGATTCGCCAATTTATCACCAATAAATACTGCCGGCGCATTAGCGATCATCATACCTAATGTCGTTCCAGCCATCACCCACCAGATACTGTCAAAACGTGCAGCAAGTGCCACTGTCGCAATCTGCGTTTTGTCGCCAATTTCAGCCAAGAAAAATAAAATAAATGTCGCTCCAAAAACGCCAAATTTTTGCCATTTTTGAATACTTCCTGACTCATCCTCTAGTTCATCAGGGACCAGCATCCAAGCAGCCATAGCAATAAATCCTATTGCTAGAATCCACATGAGGATCTCGGGACTTAAAATTGTTGTAACCCATTGTCCTAGAGCAGCGGAAACTCCATGATTGACAATTGTCGCTAACAAAATAGCAATTAAGATTTGAACCGGTTTACGAAAGCGTGCGGCAAGAAGTAAAGCTAACAATTGGGTTTTATCACCCATTTCAGCTAGTGCGACGATACCTGTAGACAGAAGGAATTCATACATGATGTCTTTCTCTGGCTAGCATAACAAATACCAATGACCCACCATCCCTGCTAGCCAAAAATCCGCAGAATGGTAAATCAAAGGTCTTGCCAACAAAAGAAAGCTCAAATAGAGCTCATTTGGTTCTTTGCTATGATGACCATGCTCGTTTTAGAGCAAATATGTTGACCATCACCTGTTCTATTGCAGAACAGCGGCTACTCCCCAATGAAGTTTATCCATTATAAGCCTGGCTTTTTGTTTTTACAAATAAAAACCCCACCGAAGTGAGGTTTTGATTCTGCACACAAAATACGTTAAAAATATTTAAATGAGCAATGTACGAATATCTTTAAGCAGCTTCGTCAGTTTATTAGTAAAGCGAGCAGCATCAGCACCATTAATGACACGATGGTCATAAGACAATGACAATGGAAGCATTAAACGTGGATCAAAACCTTGTCCATTCCACACAGGTTGCATCGTTGCAGGTGAAATACCCAAGATTGCCACTTGCGGCCAGTTGACAAGCGGAGTGAATGCCGTACCACCAATTGCGCCTAGGCTTGAAATCGTGAAGTTGGCACCTTGCAGATCTTTCGGTGACAATTTCTTATCACGTGCTTTTTGACCCAACTCACCGAGTTCAACTGCGATTTGCTTAATTGATTTTTGATCTGGATTACGTAGCACAGGCACTGTTAAACCATCTGGTGTAGCAACAGCAATGCCCATATGGATTTCTTTACGCAGTAATACGGTTTTGCCATCATCAGACAAGTGACCTGCAAACTCACGTTCTTCTTTTAGCAAATGCGCTACAGCCTTGATGATGAATGCCATAATGGTCAGGCTAATGCCTTCTTTCTTAAAGTTGCCTTTAAGCTCATTACGCCATGCTTCAAGCTCCGTAATATCTGCCGCATCGAATTGGGTCACTTGCGGGATATAATTGTTCAATGACAACTGTGGAATAGACACTTGCTGTAAACGTGTTAACGCTTTTTCTTCTACACCACCAAAGGCGTCAAAACTTGGTAATTTAGGCAATCCTGCTGGTGCAGCAACTGTCGGTGCAGCAGTTACAGGTGCTGGTGCAGTTAAACGTGTTTTCACATACGCAAAGATGTCTTCTTTCATTAAGCGTGCATGTGGACCAGAAGCTTTGACTTCTGCCAACACAACACCAAGCTCACGCGCCAACTTACGTACCGCAGGACCAGCATATACTTTGGCATTTGCTGCATTTTGCTCTTTGGTCAGTTTATCTGCTGAAGGGGCTGCTGTTTGTACAGGAGCAACCGCTGCTTGCGCAGGGGCAGCTTTTGGTGCTTCCGCTTTTGTAGTCACTGGTGCTGATACAGGGGCTTCTGTAACTGGGGTTGCTTGACCTTCAGCTTCAATCGTGACTAAAGCCACACCTTCAGACACATTTTGACCCAATTCAATATGAATTGCGGTAATCACACCTGTGGTGGTACTTGGTACTTCAACAGTCGCTTTATCTGATTCAACCACAATGATGCTTTGGTCTTTTTCAACCTTATCACCAACAGCCACTAAAATTTCAGCTACAGCAGCTTTGTCTACACCTAAGTCAGGGACAGCGATCTCAACTTTACCTGCTGGCGCTGAAGCAACTGTCGCTTTTGTTGATTCTGCAGGTGGTGCCTCTGCAGATGGAACAGTCGTCGGTGTGGTTTCTGCAGCAGCTTGCGCCGCGGTTGATGCTGAAGCTGCTGTTTTCACTTTCAGAATCACAACACCCTCTTTCACTGTATCACCGACTGAAATTTCAATCGATTCAACTGTACCCGCAATAGCACTTGGAACTTCGACTGTCGCTTTGTCAGACTCAACAACAATGATACTTTGATCGGCATCAATTTCGTCGCCAACCGCAACCAAGATCTCACCCACAGTGGCTTTTTCAACACCAATGTCTGGTACTTGAACATCAACAGTTTCAGATGCCGTTGCTGCTTTTGGTGCTTCCACTTGAGATTGGGCTACAGGTTCTGCGTGAGCTTGTGCTTTCAATTCTTCAACTTGTGCTGTAAGTGCTTCAGATGACGTTTGCCCCTCCGCTTCAAGCTCTACCAAAACCGCACCTTCAGCAACTTCGTCACCAAGGCTCACCAAAATACTTTTCACCACACCTGCTGAAGTGCTTGGCACTTCAACAGATGCTTTGTCAGACTCCAACAAAACAATGCTGTCATCGACACTAATCGTATCACCCACTTTGACCAAAATTTCAGCCACTGTAGCTTTATCTACACCAATATCAGGAGTCGTAATTTGCATGCTTAGTTCTCCTCTTTGTAGTCAGCTACAGCGTGAAGTTCAGGCGTTGTTTGAGGTGCCCAAGCGACTGGACGGTCAGTATCTAATTCAAAGCTAGAAATCGCATCTTTAACTAGACGCGCATCTACTTCACCCTCGTCAGCAAGTTTCTTCAGGGTCGCAACAACAATATGTGCAGCATCTACACCAAAGTAGCTACGAAGTTTTGCACGTGTATCTGAGCGACCATAACCGTCTGTTCCTAATGCTACAAATGGACGGTTATCTGGAAGGTAAGCGCGAATTTGCTCACTGTAAGCACGCATATGATCTGTTGCAGAAACGACGATACCTTTCGTACCACGCAACTGCTTCGACACCCATGCTTCTTTTACATCTTCAGTAAGTGGATGTAAACGATTATATTCTTCGCACGCCATACCATCACGCGCAAGCTCATTAAAGCTTGTTACGCTGTAGACATTCGAATGAATTTGATATTCATCACGTAAGATTTGAGCCGCTTTAATCACTTCACGCAGAATTACACCTGAACCTAAAAGCTGAACTGTGGCTTTTTCATCTTCCTCAAGTAAATACATACCACGTTTAATGCCTTCTTCAGCACCTTGTGGCATCGCTGGATGCTCATAGTTCTCATTCATTACAGTTAAGTAATAGAACACACGCTCCTGATCCACATACATGCGTTTTAGACCGTCATGTACAATCACCGCAAGTTCATATCCGAAACATGGATCATAAGAAATACAATTTGGAATCGTATTCGCAAGAATATGTGAGTGACCATCTTGATGCTGTAGACCTTCACCATTCAGCGTAGTACGACCAGCAGTTGCACCCAATAAGAAACCTTGCGCCTGTGCATCACCTGCCGCCCATGCAATATCACCAATACGTTGGAAGCCAAACATTGAGTAATACATGTACATCGGGATCATAGGAAGGTTATTGGTTGAATAACTTGTTCCTAAAGCAGCCCAAGCACTCATTGCACCTGCTTCATTGATCCCCTCTTGAAGCATATGACCATCTTTCGCTTCACGGTAATGCATCAACTGCTCTTGATCTTCAGGGGTATATTTTTGACCGTGCGCGGCATAAATGCCCAATTGACGGAACATCCCTTCTAAACCGAAAGTACGCGCCTCATCTGGAACAATTGGTACCACACGGTCTTTAATTGCTTTTTCTTTCAGTAGTGCAGAGATTAAACGTACCATCACCATGGTCGTTGATTGTTGCTTACCATTAGAACCAGCTAACACTGCATCAAATACAGACAACTCAGGAATCGCTAAAGATTCGCTCTCTTTACGACGTGCTGGTAAGTAACCACCTAATGCCTCACGGCGAGCCTTCATATACTTAATTTCAGGCGAGTTTTCACTTGGGCGATAAAATGGAACTTCTTCAAGTTGCTCATCGGTAAATGGCAAGTTGAAACGGTTACGTACATATTTAAGCGATTCAAGTTGCATTTTCTTGATTTGATGCGTTTTATTGACCGCTTCAATTTCTTCAGATAAGCCGTAACCTTTAACAGTTTTCGCGAGAATAACCGTTGGCTGACCTGTAGATTTCATGGCTTCTGCATAAGCAGCATATACTTTGTAAGGATCGTGACCGCCACGATTTAAATTATCGATATCTTCATCACTTAAGTGTTTAACTAACTCTTCAGCTTCAGGATATTTACCAAAGAAGTGCGCACGTGTATAAGCACCACCTTTCACTTGATAACGCTGATAATCACCATCTACAGCTTCTTCCATAATGGCTTTAAGCGCACCAGATTCATCTTTAGCAAGTAGTGGATCCCAATGACGACCCCATACTACTTTAATCACGCGCCAACCTGCACCACGGAATAAAGACTCAAGTTCTTGGATGATCTTACCATTACCACGAACTGGACCATCTAAACGTTGCAAGTTACAGTTTACAACCCAAACCAAGTTGTCTAACTTTTCACGACCTGCCAACGAGATTGCACCAGTACTTTCTGGCTCATCCATCTCACCATCGCCAAGATAAGCCCAAACCTTACGATCTTCTTCTTTAATCAAACCGCGGTTCATCAAGTACTTTTGAATATGTGCTTGATAAATGGACATGATTGGACCCAGACCCATCGATACCGTTGGGAACTGCCAATAGTCTGGCATTAAGTATGGATGTGGGTACGAAGGCAAACCAATACCATCAACTTCACGACGGAAATTGTTTAGATGCTCTTCAGTTAAACGACCTTCCAAGAATGAACGCGCATAAATCCCTGGTGCACAGTGACCTTGATAATAAATC
Source organism: Acinetobacter sp. ANC_7512 (assembly GCF_056779935.1). Classification (NCBI taxonomy): domain Bacteria; kingdom Pseudomonadati; phylum Pseudomonadota; class Gammaproteobacteria; order Moraxellales; family Moraxellaceae; genus Acinetobacter; species Acinetobacter sp. ANC_7512. The sequence continues at coordinate 105,136 of NZ_JBWYIX010000002.1, forward strand.
ATGTCACCGCCGAAGTTATCACTGTTCGCACGGAAGAAATGGTTAAAGCCAACATCATATAAAGTTGCAGAAGATGCAAAGCTGGCTAAGTGACCACCAAGATCGTCGCCTGTTTTATTGGCGCGAAGCACCATTGCTAAAGCATTCCAACGAATCAAAGCACGAATTCGGCGCTCCATATCTGGATCGCCAGGCATTGCAGGTTGCTCTTCTACTGAAATCGTATTTAAGTAAGGAGTATTTAGACGCTGAATGGGAACATGTTTCGCAATCGCACGTTGATACAGTTTTTCAAGAAGAAAGGCTGCTCTTTCCGTCCCCATATGCTGTAAAACAGAGTCAAAAGCGTCCTGCCACTCTTGGGTTTCTTGTGCGTCGGTATCACCGTAATACGCCATATTACACCTATATTCATGCCTATTTGTATGCCCTATATTTAACATATTTTCGCGATACGCAGTTATGGCTATAAATGAATACGACATTAGACTAATATTTCAATAATAAATAGTACTTGACCATTTATTACACAAATTAACACTAAAACGCCAATATTGCTGTTTTTTTATACAAAGCTTTATTCTAATCTTAAATTTAATCAAGTGACCTGACAGCAAAAACGAAAATCGCCAAGACTTTGCTTGGCGATTTATTCAAACGACTTAACAATGGATGTGTATTAATGAGGTTTGATAATTAATTAAGGCAACATCGCTAGGTAAGTTGAAGGGTTTTTACGCTGACCATCTTTGACCACTTCATAATGTAAGTGAGGACCAGTACAACGTCCAGTACAACCCACATTGGCAATATGCTCACCAGCAGTGACTTTATCACCTACTTTAGCAATCAAGCGTGAAGCATGTGCATATCGTGTGATATACCCATTACCGTGGTTGATTTCAACATATTGACCATAACCTGTACCCCAACCTGATTTGGTCACTATACCTGGACCAGTTGCATAAATTGGAGTGCCTGTTGGTGCAGCAAGATCTAAGCCTGAATGGTTTTCAGCACGACCGCCCATTGTTCGGCCGCCATAATTTGAACTGACACGACCAGTTGGAAGCGGGTGTGTCACTAACCATGAATATGCATTATTTGAAGAGTAACGATTTGAACTTGTCGTTGTAGTTTTTTGAGCAGGGTATTTACTATTAAGCAGCGCATTATTTAATTCGATTGGATCCTCCTTCGCTCGAACTGTCACATCGACTTGTGCTGTCGCTGGAATGTCCATGTCATCAGGATGACTATAAGAACCTTGTGATAGTGTTCTTGTTAACTCTTCCAATCGATCAGGATTGGAGGCTTGTGTGGCATCTAATTGAACTAAATCTGCAAATGCAACCGAAGCTGCTGAAGCTGCTAAAGAAAACGCTAATAAAATACGTCGCGTATACATATAAACCTCATTAAACTGTTCTTACTCAAGTCTCTTGTGTGATCTCTTCCTTGATATCGAAAGAAACAAGCGTTTAAGATTAAGACAAAACAATGTAGGAACAATGTATGTCAGAACCAAAAAATATGTTTCAACAAACAAGACAACACATAAAAACAGGAAACTTATCGTTTCTCACAAAGCAAGTTGCTGACTGGCAGAGACTTACAAAATTAATTCAACCGCTATTGCCCAAAAATGAGCAATGGCAAGTTGTCTGTTATCAATACGGTATTTTGACCATCACCGGTGAAAATCAAGCCATGATTAGTCAACTCGGTTACCTTCAAAAACAGTATATTTCTCAGTTATCACAAATCCCTGAACTCAAAGATTTACAAAAAATCCAAGTTCGTCTTCGAGCAAAAAAAGAAATTCCCCAAACACAAACTGAAAATTCCAAAACTTCTTTATGTCCGACAACGCAAGAAATGTTACTCAACGCTGCTAGTTTTGTGAACGATCCTAAGCTTAGCCAAGCTATGATACGTTTGGCAAGCAATAAAAAGTAACTGGACCATTTGATTTAAACGTCATTCACTACTTTAAAAGCGAATTAAGTCACACTTAACAATGTTACACTATAACATTTAACCTGAAGACAATGACTTAGATCACACTTACATATTGAATTGGACAAGACTTTTCGTCATCAAATGTTACAATTTCATAATTAGATGGATCACTCTGAACATTGCGAAGCAGTTGATTATTGAGTGCATGTCCAGATTTGTAACCATCAAACTTCGCAATAATTTGATGTCCGAGTAAATAAAGATCACCCACCGCATCCAATATTTTATGACGTACAAATTCATCAGCAAATCGTAAGCCTTCTTCGTTCACGACACCTGAATCATCAACACCAATTGCATTCTCTAAACTAGCACCCAAAGCTAAATTATTCGCCTTAAGATAATCCAAATCTTTCATAAAGCCGAAAGTACGTGCCTCACTGACTTCATAAACAAATGTTTCCGTTGAGAAATCAATACTGGCAGACTGATATTCTTTGGCAAAGGCTGGGTGATCGAAATCAATCGTAAAATTAAGTTGAAAACCATCATGCGGATTAAAAATAGCGCGCTTATCGTCAATTAATGCTTCTACAGGCTTTAATATTTTTATAAATTTTTTAGGCGCTTCTTGCTCCATCAACTCACCTTGCATGAGTAAATAGATAAATGGACCGGCGCTTCCATCCATAATTGGAACTTCTGAAGCTGATACTTCAATAATCAGATTATCAATACCAAGACCTGCAATCGCACTCATAATATGTTCGATAGTCCCAACTTTGGCATTTTCTTGTACCAAATTTGAACACATAAATGCTTCTTGAATCAGCATCGCATTAGCAGGGATATCTACGGGCGGATTTAAATCAATACGGCGAAAAACAATACCCCCATCAGCGACATGTGGTACAAAGTTAATCATTACTTTTTGCCCACTGTGTAATCCGATACCACTCGCTTTCACGACTCGTTTCAGGGTGCGTTGCTTCAACATGTTTCTTCAATATTCATCTAAAATCTAGTATACGTTAGCACATTTAGCCATTGATAAAAATCAAAAAGGTGGCATAAGCGCCACCTTTTCTGTTTGATCATCGTAAACACATTATGTTACATGTTATTTACGCTGTTGATTTTTAAGATAATCTTGAATGCTCATTGGTGCAGATCGAGGCGCTGCAGAAGGCTCTGGGGCTACACTCTCTTGATTCTGACGTTTACTGATTGCTGGAACATCATCTTCATCCAAAGCAGCAGCTTGTCCACCAACTGATGGGTTTACACTCACTGGCGCACGGCGCTTCACTTCCGTTTCATTCGCATTACGAGTTAAACCTGTCGCAATCACAGTAACACGGATTTCATCACGCGCATCTGGATCAAATACAGTACCAAAGAAGACTTCACCTTCATCCAGATCAACAATTTGATTGACAACATCTGTGATAATTTCAGTTTCACGTAAGGTAACATCATTACCGCCAGTGATATTAATTAAAACACCCTTCGCGTTCATAATATTTACGTTGTCAAGCAACGGACTGCGAATCGCAAGACGCGCTGCATCTTCAGCACGATCTGGACCGCTACTCTTACCTTCACCCATCATCGCATAACCGCGTGTGCTCATCGCTGTTTTTAAATCGGCGAAGTCAAGGTTGATATGACCAGGACGCACAACTAGATCAAAGATACTTCGTACCGCGTTAAGCAAGACATCATCCGCTTTGCGATAAGCATCTTGCATCGAGATATCACCATAAACGCTAAGTAGGCGTTGGTTTGGAATGATAATCAATGAGTCAACATGCTTTTCAAGTTCTTCGATCCCTTTTTCAGCAGAACGTTGACGACGACGACCCTCGAAGTTAAATGGAGTGGTGACAACACCAACCGTCAAAATACCCATTTCTTGTGCTATTTCAGCCACGACTGGTGCTGCACCAGTACCAGTACCACCACCCATGCCGGCAGTAACAAATACCATATCTGCACCTTCCAGATGCTGACGGATTAATTCGCGACTTTCTTCTGCTGCAATTTGACCGACATCAGGATTTGCTCCTGCACCTAGTCCACGCGTACTTTGTTGGCCCAATTGGATTTTGAATGGCGCATTCATACGATCCAAAGCTTGTTTATCTGTATTTGCACAAACAAATTTCACGCCTTTGATATCAGATTGCACCATGTGTTGTACGGCATTACCACCACCGCCACCAACACCAAACACAGTAAAACGGGCTTGACCGTTATTATCGGTTTGTTCATCTTCTAAAAATTCAAATGAAGCCATGACCTTAACTTTTCCTAATAAATTTGGCAGTCACTTAAGCCCGTATACTGCCTTGATCTTCAATAATAAAAATTTGTTTTTAGGATGCGTTGCAATCACATTCTTGTCAAGCACATGAAGTTGCTCTTACAAGTTGCAAACAATACTCCCTTAAAAACTAAACTTAAAAAATACCTTTCAATTTGTTATTAAACGCATTCCAACCATTCGCTATGCGCTCTAATAATGGACGCTTATTCACTTCTTCAGGTTGCTCAACCGATTCTTGTAAATCGCTTTGACTAAATAACAGCAGTCCCGTTGCGGTAGAATACATTGAACGTCTTAATGCAGGTAAATGTTGATCATCCGCATATACTTGTAGCGGAGGGTTGCCTAAATGAGCAGAAACACCCAACATACGACGTGATAATGTGATCATACCCTCAATCTGACATGCATCACCACTTAAAACTACCCCGTGGTATAAACTTTGTAGCGCACCACGTTGTTGTAACTCATCACGCACCATAGAAAGAATTTCTTCGTAACGTGCAATAATAATCTCTGATAGCTCAATCCGACTGATCGCCTGAGGACCATCGATCGCTTCAAACTCGATCATATGTTCAGGTTTGACTTGCTGTAAATCAACACAACCGTAAAGCAATTTGAGTCGTTCAGCTTCTTCGGTCGTCGTTTGCAATACTGCAGCGATATCACGCGTTACATTTTCACCACCACGTTGAATGGTGTGTGCTAGCACTAAATGACCTTCAATATAAACTGCAATATTGGTTGTACCAGCCCCAATATCCAATAAGCATACCCCATACTCTTTTTCATCTTTCAGCAATGCACCTTCAGCCGTTGCTAAACATGAAATCACCATCTTTTCGACAAAAATATTGGCGCCTTTCATTGCACGATCTAAATTTTGCATGGTGCTGATTGGTAGCATCATGAGTTGATAATGCGCCGTCATGCTATTTGCTGAAAGGTTAATTGGATTATGCACCCACTCAGGTGAATCATCCAACTCAAAACCCAATGGGACTGCACTTGCAAGATAATGATCAGAAGTTAAATGACTAGCTTTTGCCATTTCTAAAGCTTTAACCACTTCTGAAGTCGTAATGGTGCGTTCTGGATTAGAAATCGGTGTCCGGCCTGTCGCATAAGCACTTTGCAGTTCTGTACTCGGGATCGATACCCATGCCGAATGCACACGACACTCCGCCATATCTTCTGCTTCTTGTACCGCATTCTTAATCGCAGAGATCACCTTCTCAAGGCTAACAATTTTTCCTTTGTTCATGCCTTTATTTCGCGCAGTCGCCATACCGATGACCTGGATATTATCCGGCGCATGCACTTTACCAATTAGAACTGAAACTTTATGTGTCCCAATGTCTATCGCAACAACTGAGGGAACAGCCTCATTCATGATTCACTACCATTTTCTTCATTGTTTATATCTGGCTTATGCCTATTTTTAAAGCCACGTATTATGGCTTTGCAACTCTTGAATCTGCAATGTTAATGTCATTAATGGTTACAACAAACTGACCATTTATAATCTTTGGTGGTGTCGCATTTTTCCATTGAATCGCCAAGCCATTACGGTAACGTAAGTCAATCGCAGAAACTCTTGGCCAAACCACTTTCAGATCTGCTTGAGATAAGTGACTCAATCGTTGCAGTTTGCTCATGGTCTGATCCTGATCCACAATAATACGTAAACCCGAATCGAACTGCATAAACCATGTCCGACGATCTGTTAAATATAGCTCTTTCAAACGCAGATTCACTGGACTAAACAGTTGATTAATTTCATGATAACGTCTCATCATGACTTTTGACTGATCTGACGGACCATGCATAAGTGGTAAATTTGCGTGATTTCTAGAATATGCCTCTGTATACACCACACCCTGATCACTTAACAGACGTCCTGTTCCCCAACGCGCAATCGGATGTTTCGGAATAACACGAACCTTAATACCGTCTGGCCAAGCTCTAGAAATGACCACTCGATCTACCCAAGAAATCTCTAATGCCTTATCACGAATTTGCTCAAGATCAGCAGTAAAATAATTGCCTGTAATGGTAGGCATTAACTGCTGTTTCACTTGACTAATTTCAGGCTCGGCTTGCAGACCAACCACATCCAAAGATGCTACCTTTGCACTGGTCATGACGCTATATAAGCCATAAATGCCGACCAAAAGTACACAACATGCAAAAATAAGCATGACCCAACCACCCGCATTAATCATTTTCTCTTTGCGAGTCGGTGGTTTGTCATGAATCGATGTAATCGCCGCACGTTTGCGACGCATCGATGGAGGTAGTTGAGCCATAACTTAGTGTGATTCTTTCGCTAAGGTTTGCTCTAAAATAGCCAAACACAAATCTTCAAAACTATAACCTACTGCTTGAGCTGCTTTTGGTACCAATGAATGACTGGTCATGCCTGGAACAGTATTCACTTCTAGCAACCAAAATTGACCTTGCTCGTCCTGCATAGCATCAATTCTACCCCAACCACTTGCCCCAACAGCTTGAAACGCTCGTAAGCAAAGCGCTTGTAAACTTCTTTCTTCAGCTTCACTCAAACCACAAGGGATACCATATTCAACATCATTGCGTTGGTATTTAGCTTCATAGTCATAAAAGGCTACATCGGCTGGAGGTTGTAAACGGATGACTGGTAATGGTTGTCCATTTAAAAATGAAATCGTGAATTCACGACCTGTAATCCACTTCTCAGCCATGACCACGGCATCATGTTGAGTGGCTTTTTTAATTGCTTCAGCTAAATCCTCTGCTTTCTCAACCTTACTCATGCCTACACTCGAGCCTTCGTGCACGGGTTTGATAATCAGTGGTAATCCAAGCTCTGCAACGAGTGCTTGTGCATCAGTATCTTTAGAAACAATGCGGTATGGTGCTGTAGGAAGTTCAGAACCTTGCCAAATTTGCTTGGTCTTTACTTTATCCATTCCAATAGCCGACCCCTGCACACCAGTTCCAGTATATGGAATATTTAACCACTCTAATGCGCCTTGGATTTGACCATCTTCTCCACCACGACCATGTAACACAATAAATGCACGATCGTAATTTACCAATTCAGTCACACTGCGTTCTTGAGGGTCAAAACCCTCTGCATTCACCCCTGAACGTACCAATGCTTCAAGTACAGCCTTACCACTATCTAATGACACCTCACGCTCTGCAGATTTACCACCAAGCAATACAGCAACTTTGCCGAATTTAGAAGCATTTGACACGTTTAGTTCCTTAAACTTATAAAATTTTCAATTTAGCCAAATCATCAAACGACGATTATTTTAAATAGAGCTGGTTCTGAGCAAGCTCAATTGAAATTGCTCCAACGTTACCCGCACCTTGAGTCAATAACAAGTCATTTGCTTGTAACACTTTTTGTATCACATTTGGCAAATTCCCTTCTACTGGATCAATCAAGATTGGTTCAACATCACCACGTAATCGGATACTTCTTGCCAGTGAGCGACTATCTGCACCAACAATCGGCTTTTCACCTGCAGAATATACTTCTAATAGCAGTAATTGATCGACTTGTGACAAGACATCAACGAAATCATCAAAACAATCACGTGTACGGCTAAAACGGTGAGGTTGGAACATCATCACAAGTCTACGATCAGGATGACTTGCACGCGCAGCTTTAATCGTTGCTTCAACTTCTTTTGGATGGTGACCATAATCATCAACCAGTTTGACCGTTCCATCACCTAACTCAAATTCACCTTGAATTTGGAAACGACGCCCTACACCACTAAAACTTTCTAAAGCACGAGCGATTGCAGCATCAGATACACCTTCATCAGTTGCCACACCAATCGCAGCTAACGCATTAAGGATGTTATGCAAACCAGGCATATTAATGGTTAACTTGAGTGGCTCTTTGTTTTTACGAAGCACAGTAAAATGTGATTGCATCCCTTCTTGTATCACATCTACAGCACGAATATCGTTATCTTCGTTAAACCCATAAGTTAAAACAGGTCGACCAATACGTGGCATAATTTCACGAATATTTTGATCATCGCCACACACTACGGCTAAACCGTAGAATGGAAGCTTCTGCAAGAATTGTACAAAAGTATCTTTCAAAACATCGAAGCTACCACCATAAGTGTCCATATGATCAGCATCAATGTTGGTGACAATAGCGGCCATTGGTTCTAAATATAGGAATGAAGCATCAGATTCATCTGCTTCAGCTACAATATAACGACTCGCACCTAAAGCAGCATTTACTCCAGAGCGATTAAGCAAACCACCAATCACATATGTCGGATCCATGTTTTCCTCAGCAAGCATACAGGTCACCAAACTTGTCGTAGTGGTTTTACCATGTGTACCTGCAACTGCAATACCATGACGGTAACGCATCAACTCGCCCAACATCTCCGCACGACGCACTACAGGGATGCGTGTTTCAATCGCTGCTTTAATTTCTGGGTTTTCTTGGTCAATCGCAGTCGATACAACCAATACATTCGCACCGTCAATATTATCAGCAGCGTGTCCGATATGAACTTTAATGCCATTTTCTTCAAGCTGTGCAGTGGTTTTAGAGGCTTTAATATCCGACCCTGAAACTTTATAGCCTTGGTTTTTTAAGACTTCCGCAATCCCGCACATTCCTGCACCACCAATACCCACAAAATGAATATGTTTGATACGGCGCATTTCAGGAATCTTAATCAGGTTTTTTGCTTTATCAGCTGGGTTCGTTGAAGACATAATTTTCTCTAAAACTTACAAATCTTGAATTAAACCAACCACACGCTGAGTTGCATCTGGTTGAGCTTGTTGACGTGCTTTAACAGCCATTTCCATCAACAATGTACGGTTCATGAGTGGCAATAAAACTGCTTTTAATGAATCAGGAGTGAGTGTCGCTTGTGGACAAATTTTTGCAGCATTAATATCTGCTAGGAATTTGGCATTCGCGGTTTGGTGGTCATCTACTGCACTTGGCAAAGGTACAAATACGGCTGCAACACCCGCAGTAGCAATCTCAGTGACCGTCAGTGCACCAGCACGACAGATTACAAGATCGGCATTGGCATAGGCTTCCGCCATATTTTCAATAAACGGTTGAACTTCTACCTGTAAATGATCAGGAGCATCGGCATAACGTGCCCGCGTGCTATCAGCATGATTTTGACCACACTGATGATAAACACTTAAAGGAACATCTAATTGTTTCAGTGCTTCGGGTACGCGCTCATTCAATGCTTGTGCGCCCAAGGAGCCGCCTACAATTAAAATACGAATAGGTTGATTGGCTTTTTCTCGCTCTTGATATCGCCAAGCAGGACTCAATATCGCAGAAATTTCCTTACGTACGGGATTACCTGTAGTCACGATTTTATGATTTTCTGGAAATGTTTTCGGGAATGCCTGACAGACCGTTTTAGCAACACGAGCCAATTGGGTATTGGTGAAACCCGCTACTGCATTTTGCTCATGAATGATGACAGGAATACCAAGAATACGCGCAGCCAAACCACCAGGACCTGCAACATAACCGCCAAAACCAGCGACTGCATCTACGTTTAATCGTTTCATATAGCGCATTGCGCTAAGCGTTGCTTTTAAAATTTTAAAAGGGGCTTGCAGCTTACGGACGATTCCATTGCCACGCACACCCTGAATATCAATTTGATAAATTGGAATTTGGTGATTTTTAAGCAAGCGGTTTTCCATACCTGAAGGCGTTGCCAACCATGACACTTCGACACCTTGCTGTTGTAATTCCTGAGCAACTGCTAGGGCAGGAAATACATGTCCACCTGTACCTGCAGCCATCATCATGACATGTTTAGGTTGTTTATGCTGAGCTTGTGTCACGGTCTAATTCTTCAAATCTAAGAGCTAACAGAAAATTTTATATAAGGCATCAATTGTAATCACAATCGTATATCCATGAAAGTTTATTTACTTTTTTTCACGGACCCTTTAATTGTTTTTTTCATATGATTCCAGAGTTTAAACTAGATTTATTATGAGTTGTGCCTTTTTTATGTATTTTACCATTCGATCTAGTTTATAACGCACCAAAATAATGATTAATGTGCACATTAAAAACCACCACAGTATTGGCTCTATTGTTCCTTCGTATCTGCGCTACCACCATGTTGGATATAAACTTATGTCTAAATGGTATGAGGCAATAGTTCTATTTATGATATTGCTATATCTCATTGAGATTCAGCTCGCGAATAAAAGGATTTTTAAACGCAAATGTCAAAAATATCATCTTATGACATTTGGATTATTTTGGCAGGCTACCTTGCTGCAATTCATGTCGGTAAACTTTCTGCTGTTATTCCAATTCTTCAAAAAGATTTAAATCTAAGTTTCACCCAAGCAGGCCTATCCTTATCACTGGTTCAAGGTGCTGGAATGCTATTTGCCCTGTGTATTGGTGCTGTATCTGAGAAAATAGGACTCAAAAAATGTCTTATTTTTGCACTCATTCTATTGGGGATGAGTAGTTTTGCAGGCTTATGGATTGATCATAGTATTAGCCTTTATTTTTTTCGATTTATGGAAGGCATTGGATTTCTCACCATTAGTCTTTGCGCTCCCGCAATTTTAAAACGACTGAGCACACCTGAAACCATGAATTTTAAAATGGGGTTATGGAGTTCTTATATGGGAGTTGGGGTTAGTCTTGCTATTTTGACCATTCCTGTATTACTCGAATGGCTCAGTTGGCAACACATTTGGGCATTATTTGGTGCCTTGTGTTGGCTAGTTGCCTTGATGATTTACCATTTTTTACGTTATGACGATAAACAAACCACTGTAACAACAGCACCACTGAACACATCAACCTCCAACTCTTTTTTATCTATTGTTAAAGCCACCGTGACCAATCCACCCATTCTCTGTCTAGCCGTTATCTTTGCTTGCTATACCAGTCAATGGATCACACTCACAGGTTTTTTACCCAGTCTTTATGTCTCATTCAATATGGATTTAAAGCTTGCAGGAATTTTGGTGTCAATGGTTGTGTTATCTAACTTAGGTGGAACCTTTGGCGCAGGCGTATTACTTCAAAAAGGCATAGCTCCTTTTAAATTACTTCAATTTAGTTTTTTAAGTCTAATTTTATGTAGCTGGGTTGTATTTTCACAACCCAATTGGTTGATTTTTGAGTTGCAATATTTGTGCGCTATTTTGTTTTCTTTTATCGGTGGCATTATTCCGACGACCGTCTTTGCCAATACGCTTAGATACGCGCCACAGGTCAATGCAGCAGCATCCAGTATGGGCTTAGTGCTGCAAATTTCTGCATGTGCGCAGTTCCTTGTTCCCCCAGCAACAGCAGCTCTCGTTTCGTCTTCTCACCAGTGGTCCAATGCCGCATGGGTTACCGTAAGTCTTTCCACCCTAGGACTATTGACCAGCTATTATTTATTTAAAATATATACGCAAAAAAAAGAGCCTATTTAGGCTCTTTTTTGCAGATCAACTAACGTCCAGCTTCTAAAACATCAAATAATGTATCTGCGATAGAAGTACCAAATTGTGCGTCTATTTCACGTATACATGTTGGACTAGTCACATTAATTTCTGTTACATAGTTTCCAATGACATCAAGGCCCACAAATACTAGCCCCTTCTCACGCAAGAATGGTCCAACTTTAGCAGCAATCGCCTTATCATTTTCAGTCAACGGACGTGCTTCACCACGCCCACCAGCAGCAAGGTTACCTCGCGTTTCACCATTTTGTGGGATACGCGCTAAACAATATGGAATTGGCTCACCATTGACCATCAGAATACGTTTATCCCCATCCACAATTTCAGGAATATAACGTTGCGCCATAATCGGTTGCTGCCCCATTTGAGTCAACATTTCCAAAGTTGAACCGATATTTGCCCCTGCAGCAGTTAAACGGAAAATCCCCATACCGCCCATCCCATCTAGCGGTTTTACAATCACATCTTGATGTTCAGCAATAAACTCTTGGATTAAACTTTGCTGTGAAGTTACCAAAGTCGGAACCTGCAGTTCTGGAAATTGTGTAGCGAACAGCTTTTCGTTACAGTCTCGCAAACTTTGAGGTTTATTGATAATCCAGGAACCTTCACGTTCCGCTTGTTCCAGAATATAAGTTGTATAAACAAAGTTCATATCAAAAGGTGGATCTTTACGCATGAGTACAACATCGTATGCGGCTAAAGATTCTTTCTGTTTTTCACCAAGTTCATAGTAATGATTATAATCCTCAAACACTTTAAGTGGTGAGATCAAACCAAAAGCTTTGCCTTGGTCGATATATAAATCTTCCTGAAGTGCATACCCTAACTCATGACCGCGACGTGCAGCAGCCCAAAGCATTGCCATGGTCGAATCTTTTTTGAGGTTTACATTTTCGATGGGATCCATCACCACAAGTACGCGCATGATCTGTTCTCTATTTTATCAATGAAGCGATTATAACGAAGTTTAGTGAACGATCTACTGATCTATCAAAGGATCAATTGTATAAATTCAGAGAAGCTCTTTCCTATTTCTGCTGAGCACTAGAATTTGGATTCATATCAAACTACTAAAAAAAATAATAAAAAACGGCGCAATGAGCGTCAGGAAAAATCCACTGAGAATTGCAATTTGTACATCTAATGGTGAACAATTGTTTTTTACAAAGGGTAAAGTCGAGTCCATCGCCGTGGCACCACATACACCAATGATTGGCTTTGGATAACGCTGACCTAATAAATACAACAATGCAATCGCATAAAACTCTCGTACAAGATCTGTGATCAAAGCAAAAGTTCCCTGCTCAGGTCCTAAAACTTTAGCAACTAAAGGACCAGAAAGAGAGAACCAACCAAATCCACTCCCCATCACAACGAGTTCGACAAAAGATTGAGTCATGATATGACTCGTCAAATAAGCCGCAATAAATAGTGCAATGATTGAAAAAAATGGCACTTTAATATGATTCATAGTGAGGGCTTGAATTTTAATCGTAGACAAATCCACTCCGATTAAAAAAATCAACACATACAATAGTATCGCGCTTAACATTTCCCCTGATAAAGTCTTGGGTAATAGCCAATATAGCCCCATCCCGATCAACACCATTCCAATCGCAATCAAGCATTCGGTAATAGGTTTGAGCATATCCTTGAATGATTTTTGGTGCTCAGCCTTAAAGTGGCTACGATTAAATAAAAGTCCAAAGGTAATCACACTTAACACTGTAGAATAAATAAAAGCTTCAATTAATATTTTTGAACCAAGATCTTTATCAAACAAGACACTGCCAAATTGAAAGCCTATAGAGATGAGGAGCAACCACACCAAAAACGTAATTTGACCAACCAATATATTGCGAACTTGAACGTTTGCAGCTTTACCTATGCCCCAACCCAATATAAGAGAAATGAGAATAGGTAAAAGCGAAATTATTAAATTTTGAATCATATTTTTTGCTTTGTAAGAGAGAAATCAATCAAAATCATCCAGCGCTCACCAGCCTCAGCATTTGTGCCTTGATCTATTTTTCTAATAGGTGATACATAATGTGAAACTGCTGGATCGTGTACAGCAAAACTTTCAGAAGCTTGTCTCAACGTAAATTTTTGATAAATATTATAATTATTTACCTCATCTAAACGCTTATTTCTTTCCTGAGGTGATGCAATAAAGTTTTCACCTCCTTCAATGTTATTGCTCCTATAAAACAAATGAGCAAATGTGAATGGCTCACCATCCTGATGAAAACAATTAGGCGAACTAATTCCTAGCTGATCGGCATGAGTTGAACGCAGTTTGACAAAATGGACACCCACGTAAATTGGCAGATAGGCATTTTCCAAACCAAAAGTAAGTTGATAATCATCTACAATCAAATCATTAAGATATTGAGTAGATTTAGCTTCTTGGCTCAACGCGTTAAAATAACGAATCGACTGATGCTCGGGATTGTTCCCTCCCTGATCATATCCAGATAACTCCTGCCCTATATTATCACGCACTGTCGGCAACCAAATAGGCTTAAGATCTTTTTCCCAAGGTAAAATTAAGGCATTTCCGTATCTTCTAAACCTTTGAGTATGTGTAGGTGCAAAAGGATCTTTTTCAAGTTTTTCAAACTCTTTAGCTAGTAATAGTTTAGAAAAATGATCCACCTCTATAGATTTATAATGTAGATACCCTTTTGATTTGAAGGTATTCTTCAAATCAATTTCTTGATTTTTTATAGCAGTCAAATTGCTATACGATTCAGTATTAGCGTCTAATTGATCAAGCACAATTAATCCTTAAGAATAACTAAATAAATATCATAGTTACGCTAAAATTATTACGTTTTTATTAAGGTTTACTCACAAAATAATATTACTATTTCAAATTAAATTATTAAGAAAAATTACAAAATTATTGTTACAACTTCAAATACGAATTACATCAAACGTTAACATCGTTGAATAAAACTAACAGGACTTAATATTCCAACAATAGGTACAAGTCCATGATTAAAATAATTTCTACACTATGTTTACTCACTATCAGTTCAGTTACTTTAGCAGCAGGCAATCCTACACGAGTCGGTGATGTACTCGGTCGAGACCTCAACGTTCCAATTGTTGGTGCATTAGGGCATACAGGTGTATATGTAAGTTCAAACAATATTGTTCAAGTCATGAACAAAACGGCATATGTAGATGTGATTGAATATGTCAGCTTAAGTGGATTTAAAACTACAAAATATTGGGGAGCAAAGGCCAAAACAAGTTTTGGATATAAATCTCCTTACTCATCTGCTGCTAATCAAATCACTGCGATTTCAAATCAGCAACGACCTCATGTCGCTTACACGCTGTATTCAGCAACACCGAACCCAGCTGTGCAAGTCTGTTCACAATATAACTCCAACGGTGCTTGTAGCAAATATACATGGCAAAAGGGAACGTTCCGATGTGACAGCTTTACGAAATGGCTCTACACTCAGACAGGTAATGGTAATCTAGGAGGAAGCACACCGCGTGGAACTTTCAACAGTAGCTTACTCACAATTACACGAGTGTAAATAAATCATTCCCATTATATTGCCTTCACATCTCTGATGTTGAAGGCAACGACAGCTTAATATTATGAATAAGAAAAATATTTTTTTGGTTATTTTGATCTTCGTGATCTGTGCAGTAATTTTATGGATGTATTTGAAATCGACAGCAGATACGACTCAAAGTATATCAAATCAAAACAATAATACTTCAAGGCTAAAAAGCAATGAAGATCGTGCGACTAGCTTGTCTGAAAATAGTGCAGATATGGAACTCAACACTAGCAACCTACCCGTATGGGCAAAAAAGTTACTTCAACTGGATCAATCTACTGCGAATCGAGAAGAAAAAATACATGATTTAATTCAGCTCCTTGAACAAAACCAGCATGATGAAAATGCAATAGAAGAAATCCTGACTCAACTTACTTCTCTCAATCCTTTAGAAGCAACTGAACAAATTTTGCCATTTCTCACACATCAAAATCCTAAAATTCAAAGCTTAGCGATAGGCGCACTGAATAATGCGATGTTGCTGACTGATCGAGAACATGAACTCAAAAAATCCCTACCTGAAAATGATTTGATTCGACAGAAAATTAGTCACGCTTTAGAGCAACGTTTTCAGGATCCAAATTTAGATCCAAAGGTTAAACAAGTTCTTATTTCTAGCCTACCGCATACCGCATCTGTCCAAACTCAGCACAATCTTGTACAAGAACTTCTTCAACAAAATTCTATCTCACCAAACGAAGCACAATTTCTTTCTCAATATCTGCTAAATGGTCAGGGAAATAACACAACTTTAGAACAACTTGCGCATAAAAATCCGAAGATGATTGAAGACATTATTGCGAATTTAAATAATCAAATTGTCGACCAACCAGCTATTGTTGAAGTTCTGAATAATGATCAAAAAAAGCAACTACATAATTTTATCTTACAGCATCCACCAAGCTCGAAAGATGAAAGCTATGGATATAAAAATGATATATGGCGATTTTCTTTAAACCAACTTCAACAATAAATAAAAGTTAGACTGGTTTTATATGAATATTTTTCAAGCTTATAATTACATAAAATTTACATTTAAAATAATTAAATAACTTCTCACTCCTATTTTAACTATAAATCAACATAGATTTAATACATTAATCTTTTTTATTTTAAGCTAAATTAATATTACATTTTAATCATTCATGATTTCATTTTTTTAATCGTGATGACTAAATATTTAGCACTCCAATAATCATAGTTATAAATTTAATGAGGGCATTATGAAAATAGTTTTAATTGGTGCAACAGGCATGGCAGGTTCTCGTATTCTTGAAGAGCTTGTTTCACGTGGACACTACGTCAAAGCGATTGCGCGTAATACAAGCAAAGTTTCAGATACAGAGCGTGTGTTAACTGTAGATTTAGATTTAAATGATCAAGAAGCACTTGTAAATGAGCTGAAAGGTCAAGATGCTGTAATTAGTGCAGTACGTTTCCAAGGTCTTGATATCAATTCACTTCTTAATGCTATTCGTGAATCAAAAGTTAAACGTTATATTGTTGTTGGTGGCGCTGGCGGTTTAACTGTACCAAATCAAAATGTGCGTGTAATCGATACAGAAGACTTCCCTGATGCATATAAAGCTGAGGCGGAAGCAGGCATTCAGTTCTTTGACAAGTTAAAACAAGTGGACGACATTGACTGGACCTTTATTGCTCCTGCAGCGGAATTCGGTCCTGGTAAGCGAACTGGTGAATATCGCTCTGGTAAAGATGAACTTATCGTTGGTGAAGAAGGCAGTAAAATCTCTGCAGAAGATTTCGCAGTAGCGCTCAGTGATGAGCTTGAAAATAATAACCATATTCAAGAGCGCTTTAGCGTAGGTTATTAATATTCAATAATATAATAAAAAAGGAAGCTTAAGCTTCCTTTTTTATTATTTATTTCACTCTATGAAATATTTTAAATAAATGAGATGTATGAAATCTAAAGAGGTTGTAATATTTATATAAATAAAATTTAAAAATTAGTATTTTCATGAACTATCTTGAGTATTTTTTATATATTTTCACCGTCATTATTATGATTGCCACTCCAGGCCCTGTTATGATTTTGGTGGCCAGTGCAGGTGCAAAAGGCGGTTATCGAAAAGCATTACAGACTATTTTAGGTACTAATGTTGCCTCACTATGTTTAATTACCCTTTCAATTCTTGCACTTAAGGGTGTTCTGCATTTTAATGAGCATATTTTCAATGTCATCAAAGTCCTAGGATGTCTTTACATTGGCTATTTAGGTTTTGAAATTCTTAGAGAAACTTTTCAGCACAATCAAACTGCCTCTTCAAAGATCAAGCCGATCGATAGTGGTTTTTCCAAAGGTTTTTTAGTTGGTATTTCCAATCCTAAAGATATTATTTTCTTCACTGCTTTTTTTCCGCAGTTTATTCAAATTACGCCAAATATAGATTTAAGTTTGACGCTGTTAATCATCACATGGATCATTTTGGATTTTGTCGTACTATCTTTAGTCTATTTAGGGTTTAACGCTATTTCTCAACAACGTATTTATTCAAAAATCTTAGCCTTGTGTGGCGCGATCCTCATGACCATCGCTGGGTATGGGATATTCAGCACAGCGCTCTTTTATGAGTCTCTTTAACTTATTTAAACTACAATTTATTCCCGGGGTTTCTAATGATGCAACCCGCCATGATCGTCTTTTATTCAGAAGATAAAAATCATTGATTAGATGATTCTTGCCTGCGATCAGGTTATACATTTGATATACCCCACCGTGGCAAAATCGTCCTTGAGTGATGAGGTAACAAGAACTGAATGAAAAGTTGGGCATAACGTAAAAATGTAATTTGTGTGATGCAGATAAGAATTTCGCATAAGGTGTATTATGTTAATTTTAGAAAATCTTTAAAAAATTAAATTTAGGAATTAATAACATGTATGAGAATTACACACGTCAAGCTTTGCCATCAAAAAAATATAGAGAACTTATAGGAACGGCTATTTGCGTATTTAATTCAAATAATAGCTTTGTGATCGAAAACATCTTAAGAGTAGATCAGACTGGTCAATATGAATGGCATAAACTTATAGACAAAGTATCAGGTCGGCTTAATGATGATATTGAACAGACGATCACTGCCAATTCTGACGATACTATTGCAAAACTTTTTAGTACTATTGTTGATAGAAGAAATCGAATAGTACATAGCTTTCAAATTACAGCTCCAGCAGGTACTACTGATGATCCAGATAATCAAATGCTAGCAACTAAGCATAAAGATGGAACACAAGAGATACTTACTGAAGAATATTTAATAGAATTCATAAAGATGAATGAAGAACTTGCAACTAAATTGCATCAATTTAGAGGCTTCTAGTTGCTCTATTTAACATAATGGCTGTTATGCGAAATTCCATAGATATTTTAATTCTCTTGAAAATAAATATTTATAAATCAAATATCTCTAAAAGGAGCTGTTTCTAATACTTTTTTTATCTCATTTTCTTTTTTTACTTTCCATTGATCACTGATTAAACCAAAAAGTTCAATTTGTTTTGAAAAAGCGAGTCGACGGAAATCTTGTCCTCTAGTTCTATTCTTAAGTTCAAACTCAAACGAATAGCTAGATATAAAATTATCCATTATCCAATAAAGCAACTCTTCAAAATCCTTAGTTGTTTTTTCAAAAAAAACTTCTCCTCTTTCTTCAGAAATATACCAATATTTATTTTCATGGATTAATACATATGGAGCTCCATCATTCTGAACTGCGGGCCAAACTCTTTTTTTTCCCAGCCCAATTTTTTCACAAATTTGATCAACCTTACGTTGAATTTCTAAAAATGTAAGCATTATTCTTTGATTCTCCAAATGTTCTTAATATCTATTTAACATAAAAACTCTTATGCGAAATTAAAGGTAAGGGTCAATATTGCTCATAGCTTTACGAACGTAATATTCTTTTTCTCCTACAGGAGCTACGTAATCTATAGCTTGCTTAGCAGCATCAACTCCCTCTAGTCGAGCAATTACCCAACTAGCTAGATAGACAGAAGATAAACACCCACCTGCTGTAGCAATATTGTCTTTAGCGAAAAATGGCTGATTTAGAACTGATGTACCAGACTCTATTACCCAGGGTTTTGTAGTGACATCGGTACATGCTGGAATATTATTGAGCAACCCTAGTTTTGAAAGAATTAATGTTCCAGAACATTGAGCACCTATTAGTTGCCGATTTGGATCTAGATTTAGTAGGCTCATTATGTCTTGATCTACTGCAATTTCTCGTGTCTTCATTCCACTTCCAATAAGGACTACATCCGCTTCATTGGCTTCTTCTAAAGAACAATGTGACTCTATTAAGACTCCATTCATGGAACGAATATATTTATTATCACTAGCTATACTGACTTTCCAATCAGGCTTTTTAATTCGATTTAAAATTCCTAAAGCAATGAATGAATCGAGTTCGTTAAATTGATCAAAAGTTAAAATAGTTATATGCATTTAATTAAGCCTTTTAAGGTCTGTGATACGGCTACTTCATAGTTAAAATTAGCATATCTTATTTTTTCAGACATAAAAAAAGCCCAACATCCTGTTAGGCTTTTTTACGTATTTGATGCGTTGGTATAACTCCTGTCGTACCTGCATATTCCATTGCTACGATTTCTTATTGTTATCTGGAGCATCCTGCTCTCTATGTGTTCATCATAGAAAATTGAGGGGGATTGGTATAGACGCAAAATACTTGAATGAATGTGAGCCAAGGCGTACAAAATTGATTAAAACTTATCCCAAAAGTTGTCCGCAGAAATTGGGGATGAATTTGATCTTAAAAGGCATATATCTTATAGGGAATTGCGGTTTCTGATCACTTTTTGAACAATTTTATTGGCAAGAAGTATCAAAATTGCTCAAAAAGAAACCGACATGTTTCAAAGTCGGCTTTTTGCTGTTTTTCGGGGTCGGTAAATATTTTTAAGTTATTGATTTTGAATGATTATTATGATTGCATTTCGCATAAGCTCTATTATGTTAAATGGGGGGATTTATTTAATCCGCTTACCATTTTTATCGATGATTATTTCACCATCCTCTTTGATAAAAGCTCCTAATTGAGGCGCAGACAAAATATCTAAAACGAGTTCAGATGGTCTACATAGTTTTACACCTAATTCAGTCACTACAAATGGACGGTTAATTAAAATTGGATACTCAACCATAAAATTAATAAGTTGTTCATTTGTCCAATGTTGTTCATCTAATTTATGAGTTTCAAAAGGTTCTACATTTTTACGAATAGCTTCATGTACAGAAAGACCTGATTTTTCAATTAAATTAATCAGTTCTCTCTTGCTCGGAGGGGTAAGAAGGTATTCAATAATTTCAGGTTCTTCTCCTGTATTTCGAATGAGAGCTAGTGTATTTCTTGATGTTCCGCAAGCTGGGTTGTGATAGATCTTAACTTTCGATGACATTGGATTAACTCAGAACTTAATAATATTGCATTTATATATGGATATGCGTATATTCGCAATAGCATATATTGGAGTGTAGATGATGGATCAAGCAGATTTCTTTAAATGCCTATCTGACCCGACACGTCTAGATATTTTAAAAATTATTTTAGCAAGACAAAATGTATGTGTTTGTGAAATCACAGAGATCTTACAACTGAGCCAACCCAAAATTTCTCGTCACTTGGCTTTACTCCGTAACCTCTCAATTTTGCTAGATGAGCGCAAGGGACAATGGGTGTATTACCGATTAAATCCTGATTTACCAGAATGGGTAAATGCAGTGCTCAATGTCTTAAATGATGAAATACTGAATAAACCTGCAAGCAACTTATCTATCTCTATGCAATGCGAGTAATTCAATGTCCGGATCAAAGCTCTCATTCTTAGATCGAAATCTAACGCTATGGATTTTCATTGCCATGGCATTAGGAGTAGGTATTGGTGTATTTTTTCCTCAAGCATCTGTGGTACTCGATCAATTAAGCATTAATTCAGTGAATATCCCTATCGCAATAGGGCTTATTTTGATGATGTATCCACCACTTGCCAAAGTAGACTATGCGACTTTGCCTAAAGTCTTTGAGGACAAGCGAACCCTTACATTATCTCTCGTTCAAAACTGGCTAATAGCACCTTGCTTAATGTTTGGTTTGGCAATCATTTTTTTACATGCCTATCCTGAATACATGACTGGCCTAATTCTCATAGGCTTAGCCCGATGTATTGCGATGGTCCTCGTCTGGAACGATCTGGCATGTGGGGATAATCAATATGTCGCTGCCTTAGTCGCGTTTAACAGTATCTTCCAGATCTTATTCTTTAGTACTTATGCTTGGTTATTCTTAACCTTCTTACCACCATTCTTTGGGGTAGAAGCACAAATCATTAATGTGAGCTTTTGGACAATTACCCATGCTGTTCTTATTTATCTAGGTATTCCGTTCTTACTTGGGTTTTTAACCCGACTGATTTTGGTTAAAAAGAATGGTTTGGCTTGGTATCAGGATAAATTTATCCCAAAGATTAGCCCAATCAGCCTTATTGCCCTTTTATTCACGATTGTAGCCATGTTCAGTCTTAAAGGTGGTGAAGTGGTTAGCCTTCCTCTAGATGTACTTAGGATCGCTATTCCTTTGACAATTTACTTTGTTGCGATGTTCTTCATCAGCTTCTTTATGAGTAAGTGGATGGGTAACGATTATCCTAAAACAACTGCTATTTCCTTTACTGCGGCAGGCAACAATTTTGAATTAGCACTGG
Source organism: Acinetobacter sp. ANC_7512 (assembly GCF_056779935.1). Classification (NCBI taxonomy): domain Bacteria; kingdom Pseudomonadati; phylum Pseudomonadota; class Gammaproteobacteria; order Moraxellales; family Moraxellaceae; genus Acinetobacter; species Acinetobacter sp. ANC_7512. The sequence goes on from NZ_JBWYIX010000002.1 coordinate 127,273, forward strand.
CTGTAGCGATTGCCACTTTTGGATTAGCTTCACCTGTGGCTTTCACAACCGTGATTGGTCCGCTTGTTGAAGTGCCTGTATTGATTGCCTTAGTGACAGTTTCGCTATGGCTGAGAAAAAAAGTGTTTAAAGAGGCATGAGTCGAATGAACCTACCGAATATTGATCCTAGTCTTTTAGAAAAACCGACTTTAGAAAAAGTTCAGGCAAAGAACCTTAAACATCCACCAAGAATACTGCTTTTGTATGGCTCAAATCGTGATAGATCATATAGCCGTTTAGCTGTTCAGGAAGCTGGTCGAATCCTTGAATATTTTGGTGCGGAAGTGAAAATCTTCCATCCAAAAGGGCTACCCCTCCCTGAAGATGGTGATATGCAACATCCAAAGGTTAAGGAACTCCATGAACTCTTAGCATGGTCAGAAGGCATGGTGTGGTGCTCTCCTGAGCGTCATGGCTCAATGAGTTCGATATTGAAAGCTCAAATTGATTGGATTCCATTAGCAGCGGGTGCAATCCGTGCAACGCAAGGTAAAACCTTAGCTGTAATGCAAGTTTGTGGAGGTTCGCAATCCTTTAATGCTGTAAATCAATTACGTATTTTAGGGCGTTGGATGCGTATGATCACGATACCAAATCAGTCCTCAGTCCCTAAAGCATTTCTAGAGTTTGAAGAGGATGGTCGTATGAAGCCTTCTTCTTATTACATGAGGATTGTCGATGTGATGGAAGAACTTTATAAATTTACGCTTTTAACCAGGGGACAGTCCTCATATCTCACTGACCGTTACTCTGAACGTGTAGAAAGTGCAGAAGAGCTTTCAAAGCGTGTGAATCAAAAGAGTATCTAGATTTCCTAAAATTAACTTAATACACCTTATGCAAAATGATTTTTTATTAAATACAAATCAATAACTTATATCAATATAAAAAACCCAGACCTATAGATCTGGGCTTTTTTATAGATTCTTCAAGTTCCACGCTTATTTATTAAGCAATGTTTCACATTAATATTAAGTAGAACTTTATAAGACTTAGATTCCGTACTTCACACGGTACGCTTCCATTTTCGCTAAAGCATCTTTGTCGCCTTTAGCATCTAAGTAATCCATTAAATCTTTCATTGTGATAAGCGCATGCACAGGAATTTCAAGCTCTTTTTGAACTTCTTGAATCGCAGACAATTCACCCTGACCTTTTTCTTGACGATCAAGTGCTACCAATACACCCGCTATTTGCGCGCCTGCATTTTTTAAAATGGTCACAACTTCACGAATGGCTGTACCCGCAGTGATTACATCATCAATGATCCATACCTTTTTACCTTCAACTGAAGCACCAACTAAAACCCCCCCCTCACCGTGATCTTTAACTTCTTTACGGTTGAAGCCCCAAGGTACACTTACACCGTGGTTTTGTGACAATGCCACAGCCGTTGCAGCGACAAATGGAATACCTTTATACGCAGGGCCAAAAATCACTTCAACATTATCACATTCAGTTAATTTTGCTGCATAGCCTGAAGCCAAGCCAGTTAAGGCTTCACCGTCATTTAACAAACCGGCGTTAAAAAAATAAGGACTCACACGACCTGATTTTAAAGTAAACTCACCAAATTTAAGCACACCACGTGATAATGCCAGTTCGATAAAAGCTTGTGGATTAAATGCCGCTTGCGCTGTCATGAGGTGCTCCATTTATTAAATTGAGGTTAAACTCGAGCATGATACCAAAGAGTAGCTATCCTAGTGATCAAAAAATTTTACGTGTCGTATCAATCAACGTAAATGGTCTTCGTTCTGCAGAAAAAAAAGGAATTTTTGACTGGATGGCAACTTCAGATGCCGATGTCATTTGCATGCAAGAATCCCGTATTACACACGAACAATGGACAGATAAATTTAAGCCAGAAGGTTGGTATACACACCTATTCCCAGCTGAGCGTCCTGGCTATGCTGGTACCGCAATCTATAGTCGTTTGCCGTTTATCTCAGTTACCGATGGTCTGGGTTTTGAATTGGCTGATTCACAAGGTCGTTTTATCTCAGCAGAATTTGATCTAGGCTTAGAGAAAACAGCTCATATTTGCTCACTCTATTTACCATCAGGTTCTTCTGGTGAAGAAGCACAAGCACGTAAAGATCACTTTCTAAATGAATATAAGCTGATCTTAAAACAATGGCGTGATGAAGGTAAATCTGTGATTGTTTGCGGTGACTACAATATCGTACATAAACGCATTGATATTAAGAACTGGTCAGGCAATCAAAAAGCTTCAGGTTGTTTACCACATGAACGTGCATGGCTCGATCATATTTATGATGATTTAGGCTATGTCGATACCTTCCGTGAAGTGCGTAAAGAAGCAGAACTTTATTCATGGTGGTCAAACCGAGGACAAGCCCGTGCCAAGAACGTGGGTTGGCGGATTGACTATCAAGCTTGCTCACCAGATTGGAAAGATCGTACTGTGAATGCATGGGTATATAAAGAAACGTGGTTTAGTGATCATGCCCCTGTCATTATCGATTATAAAATTTAGTGCCGTGCAAACTGAGTGAACAACTGTTTACTAAATGCACGCTAATTGCTCACAAATCTTGTCGTGTTAACGTATTTTTATTCCGACTAATTCAGTGCATTATTGTCGCACGGCACAGGGACATGTCAGGATGACAATAGGGATTGGAAGCCGTAGGATGAAAAGAAAATAAATTTCGGTTTATTTTCCAAGGATGAAGACATTGGACGTTGAATTGAGACCCGCATGATCAGGATGATTTAATGCGGGTTTTCTCTATTTAAAAGATCAATACAAATTTTAAGATAAGAAATTTTCCACCATTTTATTGATAACCACCATGAAGCCACACTGTAGATTTCAAACCTATTTAAAATATTCTGATCACATTTATGTTTTTGCGTAAATTTTGCTAAGCTCTAGACTGATCACAATGAATAAGACTGTTAGAGATGATTAAAGTTTACGGCATTAAAAATTGCAACTCGATGAAAAAAGCATTCGATTTACTCAATGAGTTGGGGCTTAGTTATGAGTTCCACGATTATAAGAAACAAGGTATTGATGCTGAAACAGTACAAAAATGGCTAAAGGATCTTGGTGCTGAACTTGTCCTCAATAAAAAGGGAACGACTTGGCGTAAATTGTCTGAGGAAGATCAACAAATTGCCCTTGCATCTGAACAGGGTTTGATTGAAGCACTGACTACACATACGAGCCTTATTAAAAGACCAGTGATCACTACTGAATCAGGCTATGTAGTAGGTTTTGATGAGAATGCGATAAAAGCATTAAAGAAATAAGAAATAAAAAAAGCCGAGCAACTACTCGGCTTTTTTATGAATCTTAAATTAGTTCACGCGTACCCAAGTTTGGTTACGACCAAGCGCTGATACGCCGATGAAACCACGAAGTTCGAGCTTTTGACCACCGTCTTTCAATGAACCCTTCAATTTGTAAGTTTTTCCAGATTGTGGGTCTAAGATTGAACCACCATCGTAATTCGTTCCACCTACATTTTTAAGACCTTTCACAATGGTTAAACCTTTTAAAGATTTCTTGTGATAGGGACCTTCACAGTTCGTACATGAATTTTCTTGACCCGGTGTGACAACACTCTGAATCGTTGCATTCAATGTTCCGTTTGGCTGTTCAGTGAATTTTACAAAAGCTTTAGCTTTTTTAGTTTTCTCATCAATCGTATTCCACACGGTACCATTGAGTGGATCTGCAGCATTTGCAAATACTGCTGAAGCGAGTAATCCTAACGCTAGTGCAATTTTTTTCATTGTTTTTTGTTTCCCTTGCTGAATTGACTTGAATATTATTAAAAATTGATAACATTTAAGCAATTTTTGAATGTGACTATTTAGTGTACCATTGTAATGCTGTGTGCTGATAATAAACATAATTTCATTAATATGGAAAAACAATGAAGATCAATCCGGTTTTGAAACAATACATAACAGAGTCTTTTTTAAAAACGAGTCTTCGCTTTCCGAGTCGCTTTAATCTTCCCCCCACCGTACTTCGTGTTGCCTTAGAGCAGATGACGCGTGTTTTTCCACAGTCCAAAGATGTCAATATTCGAAAACTAAGAATCGCAGGTATTCGTGCCGAAGAAATTTTGCCTCAACCTGAAACGACTCAGCTCATTTTTCACATTCATGGTGGCGCATTCTTTTTAGGATCGTTAAATACACATCGCGCATTGATGACTGAAATGGCACTTCGGACTCAAATGCAAGTGCTACATATCGATTACCCTCTTTCACCTGAACAACGTTTCCCCGATCTCGGAGAAGCAATCTATGATGTGTACCAATTATTGGTAGAGCAAGGTGCTCAACCGAAAGATATTATTTTATCTGGCGATTCTTGTGGTGCCAATTTAGCACTTGCACTGGCTTTACGTTTAAAAGAAGAAAATCCAAAACTTCTTCCAAGTGGCTTGATTTTAATGTCACCCTTTCTTGACTTAACTTTGACCAGTGAATCTCTACGCTACAATCAAAAGCATGATGCTTTATTGTCAATTGAAGCTTTAGAAGCAGGCATAAATCATTATGTTCCTAAAGGTGTAGATGTCTCAATTCCCGAAATTTCCCCAATTTTTGGAGATCTCAAAGGATTGCCACCGACATTGGTTCAGGTGGGTTCAAAAGAAATTTTGTTAGACGACTCTACGCGATTTGAAGAAAAGGCTAAAGCAGCTGGAGTGGATGTTGAGTTTAAGTTATACACCGGTATGTGGCATAACTTCCAAATGTTTAGCGCTTGGTTTGATGAAGCAAAGCAAGCTTTGACCGATATCGCAGAGTTTGCCCATCGTTTGGATAAAGACTGATTGAATCAAAACTGAAGTAAACATAAAAAAGAGTAGCGTAAGCTACTCTTTTTTTATTCATTTAGAATAAGTATGAGACACCAAATCCACCATGATAACTTCGATCGGATCCACTTAGGTCTACACCGATGCTTGCATCTAACTGCGCACGATCATTCAAGGCATAGATTAAACCAGATGCCAGTCCATACTCTCGCTCTTGGCTTTCTTTCTTGGTAAATACTGCTTCAGAATAGCCCGATAAATTACCCACGATTTTATACCCAATAGTAGGTACAGCAGTCACCGACCAGTCACTATTTTGAGCCGAATAGAACATTCCTATTCCTGTCGTTACAGTATCGTTATATTGATACTCAACAGATGAGCCCAAAGTATAAATATCATCAACATAAGTAAAACGATCATTTCCTGTTGCGATTTTAGCTTGTGCCAAAATTGCCATTTTCAGTTGATCATCTTGTAAGTCAACCTGATGCTTAATCCCAACAGAAACATCACCTAAACCATCATGGTCATCAGTTCGATTTTGGATTCGGGTCCGCTCCCACGCTGGGCCATCCCAACCCAATTGAAGCTCAGTATTCTTACTCAATCCCGTACGCAACAGGACATCAGCATTGAGTCGCAATGATTTATTTTTAAAACCATTTTCAGTACTTTCAACATACTGTGCAGTTGGAAGTCCCTGCTCCCATGCCAATTGACCTACGGGCGTAATGCCTGTGCTGAAACTCGTACCAGGTCGATCGAAGGCAAAATCTGCAGCCATCGCACTTACACTCGCGGTTGAGCAAAGTATCAAGCTCAGTTGTTTTAATTTTGTCATGGGGCACCCAAATTAATTTAATTCTTTCGTCATTTTTGCGCCACGGCTACGTAATAACTCGAGTGTCTCACGTTCTTCCGGTAAAGCCTGTGACCAATCAATGGTATCAAAATCGCAGTCGAAAAATAAATCACTAATTGAACTCAGAATGGTATTCCCCTCTTCATCTTTGGTATTAGGATCAACTTGATGATCAAGTAAGCGTTGAACTGCAGGCACACATGCAGCACTCGCAGCATCCCAAAGTGGGCCGTAACATTCCTCTGCATCCCATAAATGGAAATTAGCTTTCGCTGCAATCAGTGCATCTAGAATATCAAGATGTACTTGTAATTTCTGTTGTTTTTCTTCTGTTGAAAGCGCATTTCCTTGCTCATACGCTTCACAAATTTCTTCCCACCATTGAAATAAAGTGTCTGACCACACAGAAACCGCAGGGCCTTTCTCTCCTGCGATAAAGTTTGGATCTAAACCTTCTGCTAACAGGCGCTGTACCTGTGCTAGGTCTAATTCTTCTAAGGCCTGTAAAAACACTTGTTGATGTGCTGTTAGCATTTACTTTCTCTACTATTTATCTATAACGACATTATGCCTAATAATGCAGATCATTATTCAATTAAATAAATCAAAACTGTTCATTCAAAATTTTATTCAAAAAAAAAGCCCCGAAGGGCTTTTTGCTATTCCACATCCACTTCATCTTCTTTCAGTTGGATGGGCGCTCCACGAGGGTTCTCTTTTTTCTCGAATACATGTTCAAGACTACGCTTTAATCGGTCAATCGCACCATGAATCGCTGTGTCGATATTATGACCTCTGTGATTGACCACAACTGGTTTTAGTCCAGCTGGGCGAGCTTCGATCATACATTGAATATCGTCTGCACCGCCTTTATGGGCATTTTCATCACTTAAATGAACCGAAAAATGGGTAATTCTTTCACTATGGCGTTGAAACTCTGTATTTAGTTCTGCACGTACATAATCAATTAATCGCTCACTGTTTTGAATATTCTTATCTGTACGGATTTCTATGTTCATAAATATCATCCTCACTCTTCTTCTGAATCATTTTTGTGCAAAACTTTTTATCTTGGCACGTTTGTAGCTTGCAATCTAATTGCATCGAACATCTTCAATTGCTGTTTGGAATACGTCCCTCCACATTGAATGATGAACACTTTTTGAGTCTGCAGAACCGTGTCCTTATACTTTGAATATCGGGCCTAACTCAAAAATATGCAAGTGGTATTTTAAAAAATTAATAAAAGGATTACTCATTGTGACAAGTACTTACTTACGCGGACAGGCGCTTATTGATTCGATTCAAAATGCACCTTATTCCAGAGACTTGAGAGGTTATGGGGCGAATCCACCTCATCCTCATTGGCCTAATCAAGCGCGTATCGCAGTGCAATTTGTCTTAAATTATGAAGAAGGTGGTGAAAACCACATTGAGCACGGTGATCAAGGTTCAGAGCAATTTTTATCTGAAATCGTTGGTGCTGCCAGTTTTAATGCTAAGCATATGTCAATGGATTCTATGTATGAGTATGGGTCAAGAGTCGGTTTTTGGCGTATTCATAATGAGTTCAAGAAACGTCAATTACCCATGACTATTTTTGGTGTGGGAATGGCTTTGGCACGTCATCCAGATGTGGTCGAAGCAATTAAATCTGCGGATTACGATGTGGTATCTCATGGTCAACGTTGGTTGCATTATCAGAATATGGATATTGAGACCGAAAGGCAGCATATGGATCAAGCCATTAGTGTACTTGAAACGCTATTCGGACAAGCCCCAATCGGTTGGTACACAGGTCGAGATAGTCCCAACACACGTCAACTTTTAACTGAATTTCCTCAAATCAAATACGACTGTGATTATTACGGCGATGATTTACCTTTTTGGACACAGCTCACCCATCCCAATGGCGAGCAGCATCCGCATTTAATTATTCCTTATACTCTGGACACCAACGACATGAAGTTTAGTTCAGCAGGTGGCTTCAATCATGGTGAACAATTTTATCAATATCTAAAGGATGCCTTTGATGTCTTGTATGCCGAAGGGGAAACTGCACCAAAAATGATGTCTATTGGGATGCACTGCCGTCTTTTAGGACGCCCAGGACGCTTCAAGGCACTACAACAGTTCTTAGACTATGTTCAATCTCATGAACATGTTTGGATTTGTCGTCGTGGAGATATTGCGCAACATTGGATCGATCATTTCGCACCATAATTTCACATTCATGAGATAAAGAGTGCTTTATAAAGTGCTCTTTTGATTTTTTTCAGTCACTTTTTCCACCAAATCTACGTTGGCATTGTTATTGCAATTTAAGCCTAAAGTTTCAATGTATAGGTTTGAATTGTGTTGCTTTCAGAATTTAATCAAACATCTGTTGAACATCAGAAAGCATTTTTATTGCAATGTGTTCATATCCCACGATGGGGCGAGGAAATCATTCATCACGGTCCTTTTGACACACGAGAAGGACTATTAAAGTATGCTGAACAACATGCCATTACATGGACATGGGATGAAATTTTAGCAGCCCTAAATACACACCCAAGGATTGGCGAAAGAAAAGCAAAACTTGAATTATCAGAACAAGAACAAACTTTTTCAAGGCGTGAACAAGCACGCATCACACATGATCAAGAAGTTCTAGATACGTTATATAAAGGCAACTTGGCCTATGAAAAAAAATTCGGTTTTATTTTTCTGATTAAAGCTTCTGGTTTGAATAGTGAAGAGATTCTGACAGCATTGGAATACCGCTTACTAAACGATTTTGAGACCGAAAAAAGAATCGTCCATCGCCAACTTTTAGAAATTGCTTTATTGCGCCTCTCACAGGAAATTCAAGCATGATCAGCTCACATATTTTAGATACCCACCTTGGACGTCCTGCAAGTAATGTTGAAGTTAAGCTTTTTTCTGCGTCTGGAGAGTTATTAGCGATAGCCAAAACCAATTCTGATGGACGTGTGACAGCAGCAGATTTTGGACTCGATCAAATTGATGTCGCTGAATACAGCATCGAATTTATGACGCAAGCATATTTCTCAGCGCAGAACATCCCAACTTTTTTTCCAAAAGCCGTCATTCATTTTTCAGTAAACGACGCTCACCAACATTACCACATTCCCTTGCTGATTAGCCCTTATGCCTACTCCACCTATCGTGGCAGCTGAGCACTCGCAAATTTAAAATATAGAGGGATTTATTATGACTGCACACGAACAACAACAATCACCCGAACATGAATATCTTGGTACTGGTAAAAGTGCTGCTTATGGCTTACAACATGTTTTAACCATGTATGGTGGTATTATAGCGCCTCCTCTGATCGTTGGTACGGCTGCAGGCTTATCAGGTATGGAAATTGGGCTACTCATCGCTGCTGCTTTATTTGTCGGTGGCTTAGCGACAATTTTACAAACCATAGGCGTTAAACATATTGGTGCACAATTGCCCTTGGTTCAGGGTGTCTCTTTTGCTGGTGTAGCCACAATGGTCGCAATTGTCACCACAGGTGGCGGATTACAGGCAGTCTATGGTGCCGTCATTGTGGCATCACTTTTAGGGTTTTTCTTAGCGCCCTACTTCTCTAAAATTATTCGATTTTTTCCCCCAGTTGTTACAGGCTGTGTAATTACAATCATAGGCTTATCACTCCTGCCAGTTGCTGTGCGTTGGATGATGGGCGGCAATAAAAGTGCACCTGATTGGGGAAGTGCTGAAAATATTTGTTTAGCGTTAGCGACGCTTGCAATCGTCATAATATTGAATATGGCTGGCAGTGCCACAATTCGACGCCTTTCAATTTTACTGGCAATTATTCTTGGCACTGTCTTAGCATTTATGTTTGGCTTTGGTGATTTTAGCAAAGTTGGGGAAGGTCATTGGTTACAGGTTCCTAGCTTCTTTGCATTTGGTATGCCGACCTTTGAGTTTACAGCAATACTTTCCATGATCATTGTTACCCTCGTGATTATGACTGAGACTACAGCTGATATTATTGCAGTCGGTGAAATTATCGGTACGGATGTAGATTCAAAACGTATTTCAGATGGTCTACGCGCAGATATGTTATCAAGTGCAGCAGCACCGATCTTTGGTTCATTTATGCAAAGTGCGTTTGCGCAAAACGTTGGTTTAGTTGCAATAACAGGGATTAAAAGTCGCTATGTTGTCGCTGCTGGCGGGATAATTCTGGTCGTACTTGGATTACTCCCAGTGATGGGGCGTTTTATTGCAGCGATTCCTGTGCCTGTACTTGGGGGGGCTGGCCTTGTTTTATTTGGTACAGTAGCCGCGAGTGGTATCCGTACACTGGCAAAAATTGATTATAACGATCAGAAAAACTTAATTATTGTCGCGACTTCAATTGCTGCAGGAATGGTACCCATTATTGACCATTCATTCTATTCCGACTTCCCAAAATGGGTCCAAACCTTGTTCCATTCGGGTATTAGCTCAACCTGCTTAATGGCGATAATCCTCAATATATTATTTAATCACTTAAAATTATTTGGACCGAAAATTAGTATTAAAAGTAAACAAATAATTGATTCTCATCATTAATTTAAACCATCTTTGTATCAATGCCTGCATACGTGGGCATTAATTTTTCCTTTCATCCACTTTTGGCTTTATTTTTGCAAAAGAATCGTTATTCTGTTACCGCTTTCTCTGGGGATTCTTTTATGAAACTTAATCAAATCGCAGCACTTTGCGCATTAGCTTCTACAGCAGCGTTTACTCAAGCAAGTCCAATTGTTTGGCAAGATTTCAGCCTAACTGGTCTTTATGGCGATAACTACCTAAACCCTTTCTCTCAACAAGAAGGTGAACGCTATACCATCACTGCTGAATATGCTGCAAAGCTTAAGTACTCGGATGTTTTCTTTTTCGTCGATCAACAATGGGGCGGAAAAGATGGCGATTCAACTTACCTTGAATTAGCTCCACGATTAAGTTTAAGTGAAGTTTCTGGCCAAAAACTAAGCGCTGGTCCAATCAAAGATGTATTGATTGCAACGACTTGGGAACACAACGCTGGTTATAACAACAATACTGAGTTCAATAACTTCTTGTATGGCGTAGGCTTTGCTTTAGATATTCCTTACACGCAATATGCAAATATTAACTTCTATCGAGTTGACAATGACTTGACTGAAGATGACTACCAAATGACGATCACTTACGCTGTTCCATTCAAGCTAGGCAATGAAGAATTCTTGGCAGATGCATTCCTTGATTGGTCTACAAATGAAGGTCCTGGACATGCGAGTGAATTGAACTGGACAAGCCAATATAAATGGAATGTTGGTAAACATATCTCTCCAAAAACCAAATTGTATGTAGGTGTTGAACACTCTGTCTGGAACAATAAATTCGGTCAAAAAGGTCAAGACCAAAACGATGTAAGCGCATTGGTTAAATATCATTTCTAATTGATATTTATAATAAAAAAGCAAGACTAGTGTCTTGCTTTTTTTATGCTCAATAATCAAAATAAAGTTATAAATACTGACGATTAGAATAAAAAATGTCTTTTAAAATTCGTTTCGCAACTGAACAGGATTTAACTCAAATCCAAGATATTTACAACGATGAAATTCTGAATGGTTTTGCAACATGGAATGAGCAAGATCAAGACATTTATTATTATCAGAATTGGTATCGTCAGCATCTAATAGATCATTTCCCTATTTTTGTGGTTGAAAACGAACTCACCCAACAAATTGCAGGTTATGCTGAATATAGTACATTTAGAGCGATCAGTGGTTTTAGACAAACTGTCGAACACTCTGTGTATATTCATCCCAATTTTACACGTTTGGGTTTAGGCAAAGCTTTACTCCAACATTTAATTCAACACGCAAGCCAACATAAAATTCATGTCATGATCGCTGCTATAGATCATGAAAATTTTGCATCCATCAAATTACATGAATACTTTGGATTTAAACAAACAGGCTATTTACCTGAAGTCGGACAAAAATTTGGATCTTGGCGCAATCTCGTCTTATTCCAACTGAATCTAAATACTTAAAAAGGGCATTTAGCCCTTTTAGTTGAAATCTTTAATCCAAAGGATTTCCAACAATATTACTGATAATACCTTTCATAATATGAGGTCCTTGTTCTTTTCTTAAGTCCTCATACCATTCACGAGTAATCGATTCGTCTTTCATATGCGTCACATCACAACGTTTACGCGCTCTCAATACCATTTCAGAAGTGCGTTCATTACGTTTGTTTTGATAACGTCTTAAAGCATCCTGAATTCCCAGTGTATTAATCTGTAATGCCCGAGCCAAATAAATGGCATCTTCCATCGCTTGGCAACCGCCCTGCCCAATATCAGGTGTTGTACTATGTGCTGCATCGCCAACAATCACCACTCGCCCTTTATAGAAATCTGCAAATGGTTCTATATCATGGATTTCAACACGATTGGTTCGCTGTTCATCAATAGCATCAATCAAAGTTTGTACTTGCGGACACCAACCGTCAAAATATTGTTTTAGTAATTTTTTATACTGAGTACGATCATTTTCCAAACCTAATTCAAGTGGTACATCAAAGAAGAAATAAAAACGATTACCTGCGACTGGCATTAAAGAAGTTCGCTTCCCTTCTCCTACAAAGGTGGTCCACTGATCAGCAGGTGCCAGCGACTCAGAAATTTCGACCAACCCATTCCAATTCACATAACCGGCATAACGACGCTCAACTTGCTCACCTAAAACATAGGCACGCGTGATCGAATGAGTGCCATCCGCGCCGACCAATAAATCCGTGGTTATTTGTGTTCCGTCAGCAAAATGGATTTTGACGTCATCACCTTGATCCTCAAGTCCGATCATTTTTTTTGCAAGATGAATATCTTCACGTCCAAACTCATCCATTAACATATTTTGTAATTCAGCGCGAGAAACAGGATAAGGTCGCTGCCCGACTTCTTCAATCAATGGATATAAACTAAATTGCGTCATGACATCACCCGTAAGCCCATCGACATAAGCAAGGTGATCCATTTTCCCACCAAGTTGAGCGACTTGATCCGTGAGTCCTAGATAGTTCAAACATTTCACACCATTTGACCACAATGAAATCGCAGCACCCACGGGTAAAATTTTTTCAGTTTGTTCATATATTGAAACTTGATGACCAAATTTCTTCAGCGCAATTCCGGTCGTTAATCCTGCCATTCCGGCACCAATAATGGTGATATTCATTTTTACTTCCACAATTTTTTTTGCTTTAACCCACTGCTTAAAGCGAAAAACGTGCCATTTCCACCAATAGAGCGCTACATAAGTGCAAGGTTGGCACATGCTGTGCATTCTTTTTAAAGCCCTTAAGCAGATGCGACATAACAACGCATTACGATTCTAAGAATGCATTCTTTTGATAAGAATCAAGTTTTAAAGCAATAATGGAAGATAACATGGCAACACTATTGGCACCGGAATTTGAAATCCCTACTCATTTACAGCAACTTACTAACCTTGCAGATGCCCGAATTGGTGCAAAAGTAACAACATGTTCTGATGAATTTTTTGCTGAAGCTCAACGTATGCTTCAGTTTGATGCGCCTATCTTTGTAGAAGGTAAATTTGATGATCATGGCAAGTGGATGGATGGATGGGAAACCCGTCGTAAACGTCACAGTGGTTATGATTGGGCGATTGTTCAGTTAGGTGTTGCAGGTAAAATTCAAGCACTCGATATTGATACCACTTTTTTTAGTGGTAATTATCCAGCTTCTGCTTCAGTAGAAGGGTGTTATGCACCAAATGAAAACTTAGATGATGCTGAATGGCACCAAATTTTACCAAATAGTATATTGGGACCAAGTCAGCACCATGTCTTTGAAGTTTCAATGAATCAGATCTTTACCCATCTTCGTTTAAATATTTTTCCAGATGGGGGTATCGCACGATTCCGCGTATATGGTGAAGTCAGCGTTAAAATCCAAGATCAAAGCCAAACCCTCGACCTGCTTGCACTTGAAAATGGTGGACGTGTTATTGCCTATAGTGATGCACACTTCGGACATCCACGTAATCTGATCAATCCAGGACGTGGGGTTAATATGGGTGATGGTTGGGAAACCGCACGCCGTCGTGCACCCGGTTTCGACTGGTGTATTTTAGCTTTAGGGCAAGCTGGTCACATTGAAAAGATTGATATTGATACAGCCCACTTTAAAGGGAATTATCCTGCTGAAGTGTCCATTCAAGCCATTTATATAGAAGATGCAACGGATCCTCAATTGATCCCTCAAAGTATGTTTTGGCCTTTTTTACTCGCACCTCAACCGATGCAAATGGATCACATTCATAACTTTGTAAATGAAGTGTTGGGACACGAAAAAATTTCTCATATTCGGGTAAATATGATTCCTGATGGTGGGATTAGTCGTATTCGCCTCTGGGGTAAAGTGAATCCTTAGTTGAGCATTTGTTACTTTTAAAGCGATCTTATTTTGACTGCATTTTCGACTCAATTCTAAATTGAAAATGCAGTATCTTTTTAGCGAATTTTTATGAAGCATACCATTACCCTACAACCTTTAACCTCCGAAAATTTTGCACCTTTTGGTGACGTCATTGCTTGCCAAGGAAATGATTATTTTCATATTAACGATGCGCATACAGAGCGCTATCATGCTTTAGTGACCACTGAAATTATTGGCGATGCCAAAGCCGGGATTAGTATTTTTCGAAATATTCAAAGTACCAATATTCCGTTCAAAATTTCAATGCTTGAACGTCATCCTCATGGATCACAAGCTTTCATCCCGATGCAGGGACAAAAGTTTTTAGTAGTGGTTGCACCAAACTTAAATGCGGATCAGCCCGATATTTCAAACCTACAAGCTTTTATAACCAATGGCTCTCAAGGTGTGAACTATCGGGCGGGGACTTGGCATCATCCACTTTTAACATTGGAAAGCCCGAGTGATTTTGCGGTGGTGGATCGGATTGGTGCTGGGAATAATTGTGATGTGTTTCAGTTTGATCAAATTGAAATATCACATTGAATCTGGTGCTTATGCATCTCAGTTATGCAGATCATGAGACCATCTAATTTTATGTCCATCTTTGACTATTATTTTACAACCAGGTAATCATTGTCATTCACCGATGTCGCATATTCTTCCATTCTTGAAATTAGTCCATTTTCAATGGTGTACTCTTGTACCCATTTTTGCTCAAATTCACCATCTTGACCATCAATCGTAAATTTTTCGCGTCCAAAAACCACCACTTTGTTACCTTCTTTGACCATACGTAAAATATCAAAGTATGCGACATGCATGGTTGTGAAATTGGTATTGAAGAACTGTTCTACACCCGTTTTTCCTTCAAATCGAATTGAAGGCAGTTTTTGTGAGCCATGGTGAATCCATACCGTATCCTCAGTTACTGTTGCAACAGCAGCCTGTAAATCTTGAGACCTAAATGCCTCAAACATTTGGTCTATGATTTGAAGTGAATTGATCATACTCATTTTATTTACTCTTTTTATCTTAGGATAAAAAGAGGTTAATGAAGGGAGAGTGAAAGATCACTATCAGCTGGTATAGCGATTTAAAGATTTTGCTAGAAACGATGAGTTCTATACGACTGCTTGATTTTGACAAGCTGACATGACATGTAACACCGCAGCAGTTCTCGTTTCCACAAACAGCTTCTCAAAAACGTGCTCTAAATGTTTATTGACGGTGCGTGGACTCAACTCCAAAATTTCTGCAATATCTCGGTTGGTTTTGCCAAGCGTTACCCAATGCATAACTTCAGCTTCACGTGGTGTTAAATTCGGACAAGCTTGAGCGATCTCTTCAACACTTGGCATGTGTGTTTGCTCTTTGATCTGAACCAAAACATGTTTAGGTAATTGTCCTTCTTTCAGCTTGGTCAATAATTTTAATTGTAATTGCTGATGCCCATGACCATATTGACCATGTAACATTTCTTCTTGATACGATTGCTGGAAAAGTGCTTTTAACCAATGATTTATACTCTTTCTAAAATGAGTAATATCAATTCCATGTTGCGTTAATAAACCTTGCACTACAGGTGTCTGCCAAATAATTTCCCCATCCATATTCATCGACAAAATTGCACTGCCTGTTGCATCGAGCATTTGTTTCTGTTGGTGCATTAAACGGGCTTGCAGTAAATGCGTTTTGACACGTGCTTGTACTTCATCGATATTCAGTGGCTTTGTCACATAATCTACGCCCCCGACTTGAAAGCCTTTTACAATATGTTCGGTTTCCGTCAAACCCGTCATAAATATGACAGGGATGTGCTCAGTCATTGGACTCGCTTTAAGCTGGATACAGGTTTCAAAGCCATCAATCTCAGGCATACTCCCATCCAATAAAATCATATCTGGCTGTGAACGGTGCGCAATTTCAATAGCAGTAAAACCATTGGTAGCAACTAAGACCTGATAGCCTGCTTGATCAAGACTCTCATGTAATAAACTTAGATTTTCAGGAATATCATCCACAATTAAAATGCTTTCTAACATAGCTTAACTCCCTTCCAAATCAGATCTGATATCAGATTGGTGCTCGTGTAATCGTTGTAATGCACGTTGGGTATCGAAGCGTTGAATATCAAATTCTATGTACTGCCATATAGAAGGATCACAGACATTGAGTTTCTTGCAAATTTCGAGCATCTCTTTGGCTCCACGGATATAACCAATACTCAAATAATCTTCTAGTTTGATTAGCGCTTGTTCTGGTGCTACATCATCCTCATCAATCACGCTGACAGATAAAGCGTTACTATCATAGTGTAAGGGTTCAACCTGTTTTTGAGGTTCTTCTGCGACTTGAGTTGGCTCATTCTGATGAACCCAGTTCAAGCCTAATTTATCTCCAATTTTGTTCAGTAGCAGATTTAAGTCCACTGGTTTGACCAGAAAGTCTTCATTCAATACATCGGTTTCAGGGTTCTGCATTCGTTCATTGGCATCTGCGGAAATAATGATGATGGGAACATTGGTCATTTTATTATTTCTCAATAATTTCGCAGTTTCCCACCCTCCCATCAAAGGCATACTCAAATCCATTAAAATTAAATCTGGTCGAAATTCAGGGACTTTTCTTAGACATTGCAATCCCGATTCTGCTTCTTCAAAAATAAAGCCGAGAGGTTTAAGGAAATTTAAAACTAGTCCACGATCAGTTGCTTCATTGTCTACGACCAATATTTTACGGCGATGTCCCATATAGCCAGATACTGTATTCGATGCGACATCAGCAATGGGATGAATGACCGACTTTGAAGGTAAATATAGTTTTATTTTAAAAACTGAACCGTTTTTTAACCTACTGCTGACCTTTAGCTCCCCACCGAGAATATCCACCAATAGTTTAACAATTGGTAAACCCAAACCTGTTCCAGCAAAACTACCTTGTACGACATTTTGTCCGCGCTCAAAAGGCTGGAATATTCGCTCTAGATCTGCTTCAGCAATCCCGCATCCCGTATCATAAATTTCAAAATATGCCGTCTGAAAGCGATAATCTACTCGAAATTTCACCTCTCCTTCGAGCGTAAATTTCAAAGCATTTCCCATTAAATTGATAAGGATCTGTTCAAGTCTTTTTTTATCTATACGTACGTATTGTGGTATTTTTTCACTAATTTCGACCGTAAATTTCAGTTGTTTTTGTTGGAATTGTGGCTCAAACATATTCACGATTTGTTGGAGAAACTTCGGAAATTCAATATTCGACATTTCTAAAGAAATTTTACCTGTTTCAATCCTTGCAAGATCAAGTAAACCATCAATCAAGGACGTTAAATGCTGTCCACTACGACGAATCACGCCCAGCGCAGCTTTTCCTTGTTCAGAGAGTTGTTCTTGTTTATTGAGTAACTGGCTATATCCTAAAATACTATTTAGAGGTGTTCTCAGTTCATGACTAATTCCAACAACATAACGACTTTTGGCCTCATTGGCTTTTTCAGCTTGAGTTCGTGCATCTTGTAATTGCCGATCTGTAATTTTATGCGCTTCAATTTCGTCCATGAGCAGTTGTGTTTGCATATTACTTTCAAGCTGAGCTTGTCGGCGACTTTCATCATTCAGCACCAACCACCATGCTGCAACACATAACAGTAAAAATAATACGGCATAAATTTTCACAAATAGCATCAGCAACTCATGCTGTTGAGTTGATCCAAATACTGTGCCGAATTTACTCAGTTCTTGTAAATAAACCAGACTTAAACTGACTGCCAAAACCACACTCAGAACAAAGATCATCAAAATATAAAGACTCAATCTAGTATTGATGTATCTCAACCATTGGCGCGGTAGAAACCAAACTGCAAAATGCTTAAGTTGTGCAGACCACCGTGCATGAGGCTTACATAAATCATGGCAACGAGCTTCTAAGGTACAGCATAAAGAACAAATAATATTGTTATAAGCAGGACAAGTCGCCATGTCAGCCATTTCATACTCATGCTCACAAACCACACATCGTTGTGTCTCTATTGGTTTTAATGATTTATCTTCATGACGTGCGATGTAGTATTTGCCACGAGTAAAATAAGCAAGCATTGGGACACAGACGATAGCTGAACCTAAAGCAATAAATCCTGCTAAGGATTTTGCGATATCACCAAATAATCCCCAGTAGCATAAAATCGACAACAAGGATGCAATACATAAACTGCCAACACCGACTGGATTAATGTCATAGAGATAGGCACGCCTAAACTCAATTCCTTTCGGGCTCAGCCCCAATGGCTTACAAATGATGAGATCAGCAACGATGGCTCCCACCCATGCCAAGGCCACATTACTATAAAGCCCCAATACACGCTCCACCGCATGGATGACGCCTAGCTCCATCAACAATAGCGCAATAAAAATATTGAACACTAACCAAACCACACGTCCGGGATGACTGTGTGTTAAGCGTGCAAAGAAATTAGACCACGCCAATGAGCCAGCATAAGCGTTGGTTACGTTGATCTTTAACTGTGCGATACACACAAACATGACTGTAAGAAATAATGCAGCACCAGGATGCTCAATCACTTGTTGGTAGGCGATCCAATATAGATAATTCGGATTGCTTAATTCATGATTCGGCACCATAAATTTAAGGGCGAGTACCATTAAAATCATGCCCATAAAAATTTTAATGAATCCCACCAATATCCATGCAGGACCGCCTAAAAATACCGCCCAATTCCATTTGTTTTGAGCATGTTTTTTGTCTGGCAAAAATCTTAAATAATCAGCTTGTTCACCAATCTGCGTAATCAGCGCAAACAAAACAGTGCAAGATGCGCCAAAAAAAGCCAAATTGAATCCTGCACTTTGACTTTGCGCGCCTTCTATTAGGGCAACTTCAGAGAGCAGAGTCGGATGCTTCACCAAAACAAAGCACCATGGTAGTAATAATAAAAAAATCCATAATGGTTGGGTAAACGCTTGTACTTTATTAATAAATCCTATGCCTTTGATCACTAGGGGCAGAATAATAAGCGCAGAAATTAAATAACCTAGACTCAGCGGCACACCTAAACCAAGCTCAAGCGCCAAAGCCATGATAGCGGCTTCAAAAGCAAAGAAGATGAAAGTAAAACTGGCGTAAATGACTGAAGTTATAGATGAGCCGATATAGCCAAAGCCTGCGCCCCGTGTAAGTAGGTCAATATCAACATTGTATTTGGCCGCGTAATATCCAATAGGCCAACTGGTCAAAAAGATAATGATTGAAACGACCACTAAGGCCCAGAATGCATTGCTAAAGCCGTATTGCCATAACATGGTTGCACCAAGCGCTTCCATCGCTAGAAAACTGACTGCTGCAAGCGCTGTATTGGTCACCGTCCAAAGGGACCACCGTCTTACTGACCTCGGTGCGTAGCGTAGTGCATAGTCTTCAATACTCTCATCAACCACCCAAGTATTGTATTTACGGCGTGTATGAATCACCCGTTGCGGTGCTTGAGGAGTATTGCTAGATGAAACCATAAAGCTAGGCAATTTAAATAGACCCTTACAGTTAGCAAAATCTATGCCCAGCTTAACTTTCATCAAAAAACATTTTGAGGAACATCGATATACGTAAAGTGACGTATATGCTCATTTTTTAACACCCCTTAGGCTTAAGTCCATAGCAAGCGCAAACAATAAATCGCGCAATGGCCTTATCCACTTCATCAGGGGAACACCAATGACCTTAAAATCTAAAGTTAAAACATCTGGCTTACTCGCAGGACTACTCGCTGTTCCTTTTTTACTGGCACCTGTCTTGACCACTGCGAGTGCTCCAGCGACAGCAAAAGTAAATACAACCAAACTTAACGTAAATGATAAATTCGTCTATGTCGGTCAGCTTCATTCAGCGACGGGAACGATGGCAATCTCTGAAACAGGGGCCATCCAAGCAGAACGCTTAGCCATTGAGCAGATCAACAAACAAGGTGGTGTATTAGGTCGTCAGATTAAAATTGTTCAAGAAGATGGTGCATCTGACTGGCCAACTTTCGCTGAGAAAGCCCGAAAATTAACTGAAAAGGATCGTGTTGCAGCAATTTTTGGTTGCTGGACTTCAGCTTCTCGTAAAGCCGTATTACCTATTATTGAACGAAATAATTCGCTTCTGTATTACCCAACATTCTATGAAGGTCTAGAACAATCTAAAAATGTGATTTATACCGGTCAAGAAGCTACACAACAGGTGCTTGAGTCTCTGAATTGGCTTGCACGTGAGAAAAAAGCCAAAACATTCTATTTGATCGGTTCTGACTATATTTGGCCACGTACCACCATGAAAATTGCCCGTACACACATTGAAAAAGTGTTGAAAGGTAAAGTCGTCGGTGAAGAATACTACCCGCTTGGCCATACGCAATTTGGTTCTTTAATTAACAAAACCAAACTTCGTAAACCAGATGCAATTGTCGCTGCCGTGGTGGGTGGATCAAACGTTTCATTCTATAAGCAAATGAAAGCTGCAGGCGTGACTGGCGATAAGCAAACACTGCTCACCTTCTCTGTGACAGAAGATGAATTACTGGGGATTGGTGGCGAAAATATGAAGGGTTTCTACTCTTCAATGAAATATTTCCAAAGTCTAAATAATCCAAGTAACGCAGCTTTCGTAAAAGCATTTAAAGCGAAATACGGTCCTAAAGCAGTAATTGGTGATGTGACTCAAGCCGCTTATCTTGGTCCGTGGTTATGGAAAGCCGCAGTTGAAAAAGCTGGTAGTTTTGATGTTGCCAAAGTTACCAAAGCCTCTCCAGGCATCGAAATGAAAAATGCGCCTGAAGGTTACGTGAAAATTGATGCCAATCATCATTTATGGAGCAAATCACGTATTGCACAAGTGCAAACCAATGGTCAATTCAAAGTGGTCTACGAATCAAAAGGTTTAATCAAGCCTAATCCATTCCCTAAAGGCTACTAATCGATAGCACATGATCAGGAGAGACCTCTCCTGATCTTTTCATTTCAAACCTATTATTTAAAGCTTGGAGGATGAGGCGATGGATTTATCTTTAGCTGACTTCGGTGCAATATTTGCGATGCAAGGCTTTAATGGTCTTTCTGTTTTCTGTGTGCTGTTGTTAATGGCACTGGGCCTTGCAATTATTTTTGGGCAAATGGGTGTCATCAATATGGCACATGGTGAATTCCTCACAATAGGCGCGTATACCACATTTGTCATTTCAACCCTGACTGAAGGCTATTTTCCTCAATTGCTTCCCTATTATTTTATTGTAGCGATTGTGGCAGCTTTTCTGACAGCAGGCATTATCGGCTATATGGTCGAACGGCTCATGATTAGTCGGCTTTATCAGCGGCCACTCGATACTTTGCTTGCAACTTGGGGCTTGAGCTTAATCATGCAACAAGTGTTTCGCTCTACATTTGGTCCCAAAGAAGTGAGTCCAACACTACCTGATTGGCTTATGGGCTCTTATCAACCGACAGAGACGATTGATATTCCTATTAATGGCTTATTCCTTGTCGGTGTCACACTCACCGTGACCGCTTTCGTCTATTTCCTCATCTATCGTTCTCGCTGGGGCTTACAGCTTCGTGCGACAAACCAAAACCGTTTCATGAGTGGTGCCGTTGGTATTAATACAAAGCGTGTGGACAGTCTAACATTCGCATTAGGTTGTGGTTTGGCCGGTATTGCTGGTGCGGCGTTTACGACAATTGGCTCAACTGGTCCAACTGCAGGCTCTCTCTATATCGTAGACACGTTCTTGGTTGTGGTGTTTGGTGGAGCTGCAAGTCTATTAGGCACTATCGCTTCGGCTTTCAGTATTGCACAAGCCCAATCAATCCTAGAGTTCTTCCTGTCAGGCTCTGTTGCCAAAGTCATTACCTTAGCGACGGTCATCATCATTTTGATGTTACGTCCTCAAGGTTTGTTCTCAATCAAAGTTCGTAAATAGGTATTCAGGAGAGATTGATATGAGTAATCCAATGAATGCCTTGTTAGGCGGTAAAGAAGGTGCGATTGGACTGGCTATATTGGCAGTACTGATCCTATTTGTAATGCCCATGTTTTTAGATGTTTTCCGTCTCAATTTAATGGGTAAATATCTTACGTTTGCCTTTGTCGCGATTGGTTTAGTGCTGTGCTGGGGTTACGGCGGCATTTTGAGTTTAGGTCAGGGTATTTTCTTTGGGATCGGTGGCTACTGTATGGCCATGTTCCTCAAGCTCGAAGCTTCTGACATGCAATCCACAGCAGCTCAAACCACACCCGGTATTCCTGATTTTATGGACTGGAACCAAATTACCAGCCTACCAATGTTCTGGGAACCGTTCCATAGTTTCACATTTACCCTATTCGCGATTGTAATTATTCCAATTTTATTGGCTTTTATTATTGGTTTTGCAATGTTTACTCGTCGTGTAGGAGACGTGTATTTCTCTATCATCATGCAAGCGATTGTGGCGATTTTGACAATTTTGATTATTGGTCAACAAGGCTTTACTGGTGGTATCAACGGTATTACTGATCTCAAGACATTACATGGCTGGGACATCCGTACGGATGAGGCAAAGTACGTTCTGTATTACATCAATGCATTATTACTCATCGCAGTCATCATGATCAGTCGCTTTGTTCTCAGCTCAAAGTTAGGTCGCTTACTTTCTGCAATGCGTGAAAAAGAAGAACGTGTACGTTTTTCTGGTTATGACGTTTCAATGTACAAAGTCTTTATCTTCTGCTTTGCGGCAGTCGTTTCTTCCGTCGGTGGGGCAATGTTTACGCTGCAAGTCGGCTTCATGTCACCTACGATTATTGGCATCGTCCCATCTATTGAAATGGTGATCTTGGCTGCAGTAGGCGGTCATTTATCACTGATTGGAGCTGTATATGGTGCAGTTTTAGTTAACCTCGGTAAAACTTACTTCTCTGAAGCATTCCCTGAAGTATGGTTGTACTTCCTTGGTGCATTGTTCATAGGCGTTGTGATGTTCTTACCGAATGGTTTAGCTGGCTTATATGAAAAATATGTTCGCCGACTTATCTTCAAAGATAAAAAAACAACGGCTTCACCTATCCCCCATCAACCCACGGAGTCCAAAAAAGATAGCAATATTGAAGTAGAAGGAGGTGTGAAATGAGTAAAGTCGGCGTAGAAATGCCAAAACCTGTACTTGTAATTGAAGATCTCACAGTCTCGTTTGACGGCTTTAAAGCCGTCAGCGATCTCAACTTCTATCTCGATAAAAACGAAGTTCACGTGGTGATCGGCCCTAATGGTGCAGGTAAAACAACAGTGTTAGATTTGATTTGCGGTAAAACTAAAGCAACTTCTGGCACGATCAAATTTAATGATATTGAACTGACTAAGCTCAAAGAGTTCGAAATCGTTCGTAAAGGTGTCGGTCGTAAATTTCAAAATCCCAATATTTACGAAAACCTTTCAGTCTATGACAACCTCGAAATGTCTTTCCCACGTGGTCGTAATGTGTTTGGGGCTTTGTTCTTTAAGCGAACCAAAGATGTCGAAGAGCGTATCCAAGAAGTCGCTTCAAAAATTTTCCTCACTGATTTATTACACACCTCCGCAGGCCTATTGTCTCATGGACAAAAACAATGGCTTGAAATAGGGATGTTGCTTATGCAAGACCCCGAGTTGTTAATGCTGGATGAACCTGTGGCAGGCATGAGTGTTTCTGAGCGCGAACAGACAGCAGAACTGCTTCGTGAAATCAGTAAAGGACGCTCAGTCCTCGTGATTGAGCACGATATGGAGTTTGTAAAAACCATTGCAGATAAAGTGACAGTATTGCACCAAGGGAAAATCCTCGCAGCAGGAAAAATGGATGATGTGCAAAGTGATCCAAAAGTCATTGAAGTCTATCTCGGACACTAAGGAGGCCTTATGAGCGGATTATTAGAAATTAGTTCTTTGTGTTCAGGTTATAAACAAAGCCAAGTCATTCATGATCTAGAACTTAAAATTCAACCCAAAGAAATTGTGGCGATTATGGGTCGAAATGGGATGGGAAAAACCACACTGTTTAAAACCCTTATCGGTGATATTAAAAATTCTCAAGGCGAAATCAAGCTCGATGGTAAAAACTTAGAAAAGCTTGACCCGTATCAACGTGTGGAAAATGGTGTTGCTTATGTTCCTCAAGGTCGTATGATTTTCTCAACCATGTCTGTTCTAGAGAATATTCAAACAGGTCTCCCTGCGTCTGCCCATGGCAAAGTACCTGACGATCTGTATGAGCTTTTCCCTGTACTTTGGGATATGCGTAAACGCAAAGGGGGAAATTTATCTGGTGGACAACAGCAACAATTGGCAATTGCACGTGCACTCGCCACCAATCCCAAAGTATTGCTGCTCGATGAACCTACCGAGGGAATCCAGCCCTCGATTATTAAAGATATTGCGAAAACGCTAAAAGATATTCGCGATCAACGAGACCTCACTATCGTGGTCTCCGAGCAAGTACTGAGCTTTACTATGGCGATGGCAGATCGCTTCTTGGTCATCGATAAAGGCCGTTTTGCTTATGAAGATGTCAGAGCGAATGTCGATGAAGCGACCATTAGCAAATATCTTTCAGTTTAAAGCACGTCATCTCATCAATTCTTAATTTGGCATCTCCCTCGATTTTTCGGGGGATTTTTTTTGACCATTTTTTGGAGTGGTATTGTTATTTCGATCTAAAGACTCATTCAAAATATCGCTTCATATACGCAATTCACCGTATTTTGCATCGATCAATTTCACGAGAAACTCCTTACATAGATTTTAATTTTAAAGATATGGGGAGTAAGTTGAATGCGTCACGGTGATATCTCAAGTAGTCCAAATACAGTAGGTGTAGCAGTAGTGAACTATAAAATTCCACGCTTGCACACCAAAGCAGAAGTACTTGAGAATGCAAAAAAAATTGCTGAAATGTTGAAAGGAATTAAACAAGGTATTCCAGGTATGGATCTCATTGTTTTTCCTGAATACAGCACCATGGGCATTATGTATGATCATGATGAAATGATGGCAACGGCAGCCACAATCCCAGGTGATGAAACGGCAATTTTCTCTCAAGCTTGTATTGAAGCAAATGTTTGGGGCGTATTCTCAATTACTGGGGAACAGCACGAAGAACACCCGCATAAAGTGCCATATAACACCTTAGTGCTCATCAATAACAAAGGTGAAATCGTTCAAAAATATCGCAAGATTATTCCATGGTGCCCAATTGAAGGCTGGTGCCCTGGAGATACGACTTATGTGACAGAGGGCCCTAAAGGCATCAAGATGTCACTCATTATCTGTGACGACGGTAATTACCCTGAAATTTGGCGCGACTGTGCGATGAAAGGTGCTGAACTTGTGGTGCGATGCCAAGGTTATATGTACCCGGCTGATGAACAGCAAATCAATATGGCCAAATGTATGGCTTGGGCAAATAACGTTTATGTCGCTGTTGCCAATTGTACTGGTTTTGATGGGGTGTATACCTACTTTGGACATTCGGCAGTGGTCGGTTTTGACGGACGTACATTAGGTGAATGTGGTACGGAAGAAAATGGTATCCAATACGCACAGTTATCACTCACAGAAATACGTGATGCACGTAAATACGATCAATCACAAAACCACTTGTTCAAGCTGCTACACCGTGGCTATACAGGCGTATACAACAATGGTGATGGTGATAAAGGGGTTGCCGATTGTCCATTCGACTTCTACAAGACATGGGTCTTAGACGCACAAAAAGCACAGGAAAATGTTGAGCAGTTTACGCGTTCAACCATTGGCGTTGCAGAGTGCCCAATTGGCAACTTACCTCACGAAGGGTTAGAGAAAGAAGCTTCTTAAAGAAGCTTCGTCCGACTTGATTTCAGGAGGTTTCGAACATGACATTTGCCAGTGACCGTATACATGCCAATCAGGAAAGTTTGGCAAAACAACGCTATGACATGCAAAGCAAGGAATGTATTGCACGTACTTCCCGATTCAGTTTTGAACCAGATGCCGTGATGACCCATCTACGTGAACATATTATTGGACAAGAAGCCGCACTTGATGAAATTGAAAATATGCTCACCACAGTGAAAGCAGATTTTAACGCAGCTCATCGTCCTTTAAGTGTCACACTGATGTTAGGTCCTACCGGTGTAGGAAAAACTGAAACAGTCCGCCTCATTGCTGAAGCGATACACGGTAAAGCTGATGCATTCTGCCGAATTGATATGAATACATTGGCACAAGAGCATTATGCAGCCGCCCTGACAGGTGCCCCACCAGGCTATGTCGGCTCTAAAGAAGGAAATACTTTATTCGATGAAGCCCTGATTCAAGGGAATTTCTCCAAACCTGGCATTGTTCTCTTTGATGAAATTGAAAAAGCCAGTACTGAAGTCATTCGAGGGCTACTCAATGTGCTTGAAACAGGAACTTTAAAATTAACTGCGGGTACAAAGGTTTTAGACTTTAAAAACTGCATGATTTTTATGACCAGTAATGTAGGTGCCAAAGATGCTCAAAAGCGTCTGAAACAACTCAGTCAATTACCAAAACCACTCCAGAATTTAGCCAAGCATTTGAAATTAGATGACAGTGAAATCACGACAAAAGCACTCGATAAAAAGTTTGATCCTGAGTTTCTAAATCGCATTGAGCGAATCTTACATTATCAGCCGGTTGAATCTGATTTTGCTGCAACCTTAGTCCAACTCGAAATTGACAAAATGAACCAACGTCTAAAAAAGCAAAGTCGAACCATTGCTTTGACCGATGCTGCCATTCGATTCCTAAGTTCAGGACATGATGTTCGATTTGGTGCTCGGGGTTTAAGCCGTCGTTTTAAAGTGTTAGTTGAACCTGAACTCGCGAA
The DNA here is from genome assembly GCF_056779935.1 of Acinetobacter sp. ANC_7512. Lineage (NCBI taxonomy): Bacteria > Pseudomonadati > Pseudomonadota > Gammaproteobacteria > Moraxellales > Moraxellaceae > Acinetobacter > Acinetobacter sp. ANC_7512. Next base: position 154,383 of record NZ_JBWYIX010000002.1, read on the forward strand.
AGCTTTTCTAAACAACAAGCACATTAGTGAATTCATCATCGATTACGACAATACGAAGCTTCAAATTCAGATGATTGAGCCAGCAGTGAAACAACTTGATCCGTTACTGATACACGAAGCATCTCAACAACACTGAGACCTAAACTTTATTTGACCTCAATACAGGGGATACATTATGCAACATATTAAAATCAAACCAGGAGTTCCACTTGCGGAGCAAGCCGAAATTGGTCACAACCGTTGGCACCCAGACTTACCTTTTCTGACATCAGTAAAACCTGGTGAAGAAATTCTGATTGAAAGTTTGGATTTCCTTGACGCACAAATTAAAGATACTGACGATATTTCTGATGTTAAAAATGTGGATTTAACACGTGCTCATCCTTTAACAGGGCCATTCTATGTTGAAGGTGCAGAACCAGGTGATTTGTTGGTCATTGATCTACTAGACATTCAACCGATTTCTGATGTGGGTTTTTCGGGTGTTTTTGCCAAGGAAAATGGTGGTGGCTTCTTGGCGGACTATTTCCCAGAGGCAGATAAAGCCATTTGGGATTTGAAAGGTTTATTTGCAACTTCACGTCATATCCCTGGTGTACGTATTGCAGGTTTAAAACATCCTGGCTTGATGGGAACCCTACCATCACATGATTTACTGAAAGAATGGAATCGCCGTGAAGCATTGCTCGTTCCTAAAGGTCAAGCAAACCCTCCTGATCCACGTACAGCCGTTCTGCGTGGTGTAAAAGGCCCCGAATTTGATCGTATGGCGGCTGAAGCTGCACGCACAGTTCCTCCACGTGAACATGGGGGTAACACAGACATTAAAGACCTTGCTGCAGGAAGCCGTATTTACTTCCCTGTTTATCAAAAAGGTGCTGGCTTCTCAATGGGCGACCTCCACTTCTCACAAGGTGATGGTGAAATTGGTTTCTGTGGTGCGATAGAAATGGATGGCGTTACACGTGTCGGTTTCGATTTAATCAAAGGTGGGATGGAAAAATACAATATTGATTCACCTATCTTTGTTCCAAGCAATGTGCGTCCAAATTATGATCAATGGCTGACTTTCGAAGGGATCAGTGTTGAAGATGGTGTAAATCACTATCTCGATGCGACAGTGGCTTACCGCCAAGCATGTTTAAAAGCCATTAAGTATCTTGAAAACTTTGGCTTTACTGGGTCACAAGCCTACATGTTACTTACCGCTGCACCGGTTGAAGGTCGTATCGGAGGTATTGTAGATATTCCAAACTGTGCATGTACCGTCTCACTCCCAACCTCTATTTTTGAACAAAATATCTTGCCGCAAGGTGCTTTAAATGACGATAAATTTTGGGGGCATAAACGCTAATTAGCGCATTATTGTTGTTACAGGTTTCACCATTTTACGGGGTAGCTTGAGTAAGCATGCGAGCTACCTCCTTTTTAACTTTTAAACATGCGCATGCTTAAAAATAAGTAGGAGCACGACCATGCCATTATACGATTTCCGCTGTGATCACTGCGAAGGAATTTTTGAACAACGTGTGCCTATTTCTAGGATTGCAACTGACACCATCGAATGTAAATACTGCCAACAACAAACCTTAGCAAAACCGATGATCACTGGCAGACAACAAATCAACATGAAGACCAAATGGCGCCCAGGATCAGGTGCAGAACAACTTGCAGGACCTTTAGTGGGCGGTCCAGGTACCAATAAAAATAGTGCACGCAGTTCAGTGCTACACAACTGTCGTGGTGTGAATTGTTCACTCTGTGAAGTATAAAAAAGCCCGCATCTGCGGGCTTTAATGCTCGTGTCTGCAGAAAATTAAACGACTAATTCAGCTAAGTTGCCTTTTTGTTCCAACCATTCTTTACGATCACTTGCGCGTTTCTTGGCTAATAATTTATCTAATAAACCTGAAGTAAAATGCACATCATCCAAATCTAGTTGCACCAAACGACGAGTATTGGGATCCAATGTTGTTTCACGGAGCTGACTTGCATTCATCTCACCCAAACCTTTAAATCGTGTGATTTGTGGGGATTTAGTTTTGGCTTTTTTCAATATGCCTTCTAATTCTACTTCGTCAAGCGCGTAATGCACATCTTTACCGTCATCAATACGGAATAAAGGTGGCATCGCAACAAATAAGTGCCCTGCTTCAACTAGACTTGGGAAGTGCTTCACAAATAATGCACATAGCAAAGTCGCAATATGTAATCCATCTGAGTCTGCATCGGCAAGAATACAGATCTTGCCATAGCGAAGTTCAGACAAATCATCAGAACCCGGATCGACTCCTATTGCGATTGCAATATTATGAACCTCTTGAGAAGCAAGTACTTCATCTGAAGAGACTTCCCAAGTGTTTAAAATTTTTCCGCGGATCGGCATAATCGCTTGGAAATTCTTATCACGCGCCTGTTTGGCAGATCCTCCAGCAGAATCACCTTCCACAATAAATAGTTCTGACTCTTCCAAACTATGTCCCACACAATCAGATAATTTGCCTGGTAAAGTTGGACCTGAAACGATTTTTTTGCGCTCAACTTTCTTTGCAGCTTTTAAACGACGTCCCGCTTTTGAAATCGCCATTTCAGCCAATTGCATTGCAATTTCAGAGTTTTGATTCAACCATAAGGCAAAAGCATCTTTTGCGATGTTCTGCACAATCCCAGAGGCTTCACGACTTGAAAGACGCTCTTTGGTTTGACCTGAAAATTGTGGCTCTTGAAATTTCAAAGACAGAATATAGTTCACGCCATCCCACACATCTTCCGCTGAAAGCTTCATATTACGTGGTAAGAGATTACGTAACTCACAGAACTCACGGATCGCATCCGTCACACCTGAACGAAGACCATTCACATGTGTGCCACCTTGCGCCGTTGGAATCAAGTTCACATAAGATTCTTGAATGCTCTCTCCGCCTTCAACATTCCAACAAATCGCAAACTCCGCACTGGCACGTTCCGCGTCACCTGTAGCGACAAATGCAGGCATAGGGATGATTTCACGATCTTCCAACTCATCCATCAAATAATCGACGAGACCATTTTCAAACTGCCAAGTGATCTTTTCGTCGTTAATTTCATCAACATAATTGATTTGTAAGCCAGCAGCTAATACCGCCTTCGCTTTTAAATTGTGTTTAAGTGCCTTTAATGCAAATTTAGGTGAATCAAAATATTTCGCTTCAGGCCAAAAGTGAACTGAGGTACCCGATGCACGTTTAGGTGCTTTACCTTCCAGAACTTCAAGTGGTGCCGCTGCTTCACCTTGCTCAAAGGCCATTTTGTACAAATTACCTTGGCGCTGAACTTGGACTTCCACACGTGTGGAAAGCGCATTTACAACAGAAATACCAACCCCGTGCAAACCACCAGAGAATTGATAATTATCTGTGCTGAATTTCCCGCCTGCATGCAGTTTAGTCAGAATGATTTCAATGCCGCTTTGACCATATTCAGGATGAATATCAACTGGCATACCACGCCCGTTATCTTCTACTGACAATGAACCATCTTTATACACAGTCACTGTAATTTTATTCGCGTGTCCTGCCAATGCTTCATCGACCGCATTATCAATGACCTCTTGCGCCAAATGGTTTGGACGTGTGGTATCGGTATACATGCCTGGACGACGGCGTACAGGATCTAAACCAGATAAGACTTCAAGGGATTGGGCCGTATATTGAGACACGTTGAATTGTTTCCTTATTTTAAGCTGTCAGCTAAAAACTGATATACCAAGGGTATTTTATCCGCGAAATCATCCATCGCGTGATTGCCATATGTTTCTGTAATGAGGAACGCTTGATGACCATCGCAATTATAATAACGTTCCGCTTCACGATAATCCAAAACTTCATCACCTTGTTGTAACAAGACCAAGATTTTGTCTGCATCTTGCACAAACGGAACTGCCATATGCTCCAATTGATCAAGCTGAGCTTCATCTAACGACCAATTCGCAGTGACTGGATGAGGAAACTGCGCCGTTGAAAACAAGTTTCTAAATAATTTCCATGGTTGCATAGCGGGATTAATCAGTACAGCTGCGACTCCATGTTTCGCGGCAAGCTGCGTCGCATAAAATCCACCTAAACTGCTCCCAATCAAAACGACATTTGACATAGACTCGATGAGTGTCGAAATCAAAGTAATTACCTGATCAGGCGGCATATTTAAATCAGGCAAATGCACTTGTACATGTTCATGTCTTTCAAAATACTGACGAATCAGTTGCCCTTTAATAGAAAAAGGACTACTTTGAAATCCATGTAGATAGATAATATTCATGAACTGATTAATTGCATTTTCCTCAAAATTGTTCTAATTTTTATTGTGAATCAGATCACATATTTGTTTCTCTTTTGTACGATAACAAATATTGTCAGACAAAAAAATTAGAGCCGATCTGAAATCAAAGTTATCTTAAAAATTGTTCGGGATGAACAACATAAGATAAATACAAGGAATTTTATACAGTGATCATTGCTAAAAATAAAGTGTCTTTAGATGATCATGCACTATCAGGATAAGACTAGATGCCGAGTTTAACGCCACTACATGAAACCTATTGTAAATGGGATCGATCTCCTCCAAGTCAGGCCGATGTGCTTGAAGGTTTGGCACAACTGGTCAGCACTCCAATTAACCTTGCTGTTCAAAATCTCATTCAATCACTTCAACGTGAAGTGCTCTTAACCGTATTTGGTTTAAGTAAAAAAACATCAAAAGAATTTCAAAAGAAAACGTACGTTCGAAAGTTATATCAATTTTCATATGACACGCTTCTAAATTACGGAAATTATTTGGTCGCACCAGCCCTGCGCAAAATCATTGATCAATTTCCGAAACTCCATGATAAGCCCCTCACGCCAAAAATGATTTTTTTGGTAAGTGCTCTTAATGGCGTGATTGGCGACTATTTACTCAAAAATCAAAATCCGTTGGCGATTACCAGTAATCTGTATGATCACTATGGAGAGTTACAACAGGGTGACCTGTCAGGTCGTGTCGTGATCTTTTGCCATGGTCTGTGCATGAATCATCTTGATTGGACCAATCGCAACTATGGCGGTATTGGTGAAAAACTGCTTGCACAACGCGACAACAACACCATGCTTTATTTGCATTACAACACTGGGCGCAGAATTTCAGCGAATGGTCGTTCGTTGGCCAATATGCTTGAAGACTTGGTAAAGCGCAATCCACGTATCACCAGCCTTGATTTAATCGGTCACAGTATGGGTGGTTTGGTTTCTCGAAGTGCTTTGTTTTATGGTAAACAAAATCTCCATCAATGGTTTCACATGGCAGAGAATTTAGTCTGCTTAGGTTCTCCACATCATGGTGCGGTTCTAGAACGTATTGGCTTTGCCGTTCAAGAAAAAATTGGACACTTTCCCATCATCAAGTTAGCCAGCCACATTGTGAATATTCGCAGTGATGGTATTTTGGATTTACGCCATGGTAGTGTCCGTGATGATGACTGGGAACACAATCACGCTCGTATTGGCATGATGGATGATAATCGTAAACCTGCACCGCTGCCTTCACATATCAATACATTCTTAGTAGCTGGAACAATTGAGTTTGAAAATCGTAAAAATCGTACACTTAAAGTCATTGGCGATTACTTAGTGAGTGTGCAAAGTGCTTTGGGTGAGCATCCAAATCCGCGATTCCAACTGAAATTGCCAGAATCACATAAAGCGGTGTTCTACGGGCTCAATCATATGGAAATTCAATACCATTCCAGTGTTGCTGAGCAAATCGTTAAATGGTTCTATCCACATCACGATGAATTAGCTGAAGAGCAAATCCGTAAATATTTAATCAAATTAGAAAGCATGGAAGGAATCGTAGAAACCTGACCATCTTCAATAAAAAAGCCAACTATTAGTTGGCTTTTTTATTTTAAGCAGAATACTTTCTGAATAACTGCCAAATCGAGATGATCACCAAAATACTAAAAAATACCAAAGACCACACAGGTAAAGACTGACCTAGGAAAGTCCAGTCTACTACCGCACATTCGCCTGATCCTGACAGCACTTGTTGAAGCACTGTTTTAAGCGGCAAAGCATCTACCAAATAATCTAAACCAGGCCCACAACTTGGCACTTTATCCGGAGGTAAACTCTGCAGCCAGACATGACGTGCAGCAACACCCGCTGACCATAAAATCGATAATGTCCCTAGGAAAGCATATACTCGTTTTAAACCATTACGGACGGGATTGTGTAGAAACGCAATAAAAGAAATCAGCCCCAATCCGATCAGACCTAACCGTTGAAATACACACAATGGACAAGGTTCAAGACCTTGGACATGTTCGAGATACAACGCGAAGGCCATTCCAATCACGCTGGCTATAAACAACAGGCCACTCACCATGCGGTAATTTTGCCACTGCATATACTTTCCTCAATATTTTTATCGATATGCTTTTAGATATTCTTTAAAGCTTAAACTAGACTCTGCTTCCAACTGTTGTTGCTGCTCAAGTGATTGCATTGTAAGTTGTTCAAAATAGGTGACTTTATCCTGAGATAACACATAATTTTGATAATGATCAGCATGTTGATGCGCGAGCACACTACCTAAGCTCCAAGTACCACTATGTTTTAGTGTATCTTCTACTATTTTCGCAGAGAAGGTTTCATCCACTTCATCTACTCGTGATTGCATAATTTGCATTGCATCAGAATACAACGAGGTCGAGTGAGCTTGATCTAACTTTTCTGCTAAAGGCTGCATCTGTTTGAGATATTGATTTGCCCATGTCTCAATTTCAATTGATTGACCATTTTCAACAATGGCAGCATTTGGCGCACGTCCACGATTCACAACTTCTTGCTGGTTTTGTTCAATCACTTCAAGTTCATCATCTAGCAGCTCAGGACTATCTTTTAATAAACAATAAAGCGCTAATACCTCTAAGAAGCCTGCAGTATCTTCATTGATACCAATAGGGCTGTATGGATTCACATCTACTGCGCGCAATTCTACATACCCTACACCACGGTTTGCTAATGCATCAGATGGTGTTTCACCAGACTGTGGTACTTGTTTAGGGCGTACAAGACTGTAGTACTCATTTTCAATTTGCAGTACGTGATCATTAATTTGGATCGGTTCGCCCGCTTCGTCATCTAATCCCAAACGACTGAAAGCAGCATAAGACGTTTTCACCGCCTTTTGTAAGCCTGCTAAATATCCTTTCAAATCATTGTAATGAATACCTAACTCTTTCTGCGCCGAGTTTTGATATCCAAAGCGCCCCATACGCAATGCAGTGGCATATGGCAAATACAATGTTCCCTTAATTAAAGGCAATAAATGATGTTCACGACCCGTCATAAAACAACGACAGACTGATGGGCTTGCACCTATCAGGAACATAACCAATGGGGTTAAACGAATGAAATTTCGAATTAAAGCGAAATATCGATGGCTGCGATAATCCTGCAAACTGAGCTGTTTTAAAGCTTCATCTTGCTCGTTTGCTTGCAACTGCTCAAACAACGCATCAGGGAATGAAACATTGTAATGTACACCTGAAATCGTCTGCATACGACGACCATAACGTACACCTAAACCACGGCGGTATAAAGTTTTGAATTTACCGATATTGGATGAGCCATATTGCGCAAGACGAATGCTTTCTTCTTCATCATCCAACATACATGGCATCGACATTGGCCATAGCTTTTCACCATCTTCTAGGTGTCGATGGGTGAAAGCATGAATATCTTCTAAGTAGCTTAATGCTTCAGAAATTGAAGATTGAGGAGGCGTAATAAACTCAAGTAAGGCTTCAGAATAATCTGTCGTAATATGAGGATGAGTTAACGCAGAGCCTAAACCCTTAGGATGATCTTTCTGGGAGATAAAGCCATCACTTTGCATCCTTAGGCTTTCGCGCTCAATGCCTCGTAACATACCTTTAAACACCGTCGAATCCACCCAATTTGGTAAAATTGTTTCAGAGAGCGCTTCGGGTTGACTCATTACTTACTCGCTTATCTAGAAGAACGACTGAGATAAAAAATTATTGATTTATATCAAGTATACCGTGATTTATATTCGCAAATGCAGTTTGCATATACATTTCAGTTGGATAAACCTTTTATTTTGGCAAATTTTTAACACAATCTTAGTCTTTAAGACATCTGAAATTTGTGATTTTATTGCAGAATAAATGCTAACAAACTGTAAAGAATATGAATTATCACAACGTTATAGATTTTTGGTTCAGTGCTGAAACTCAACCGCATTGGTTTGCGAAAAGCGATGCTTTCGATCAACTTATTCAAGCGCAATTTGGTCACACCATCCAACAAGCTGCCGCAGGCGAACTATGGACATGGCGGGAAACTGCTTTAGGACGCTTAGCAGAAATCATTGTCTTGGATCAATTTTCTCGTAATGTTTATCGTGGCAAACCTGAATCTTTTGCCCAAGATCCATTAGCACTTGGGCTAGCTCAAGAAGCGGTTCGTCTTGGCTTAGATCTCGAACTGGAACCTGAACAACGTAGCTTCTTATATATGCCTTTCATGCATAGCGAATCAAAAATCATTCACACTCAAGCACTTCGTTTGTTTGAGGCATTAGGCAACCCTGTAAATTTAGACTTTGAGAAGAAGCATCAAGTCATCATTGAACGTTTCGGCCGCTATCCTCATCGTAATGAAATTTTAAATCGTTTCTCTACGCCTGAGGAAATAGAATTCTTAAAACAGCCAAACAGTAGCTTCTAAATTGATATTGACACAACAGACTTCAGGAGAGCGAAATGAAAAACTTATGCATGATTTTGGGATTATCTGGCATGCTCCTGCTGTCTGGTTGTGTCACGACGCCAAGTAAACCGCGTACATTTGATCAGCTTGGGCAATTCGCAACTATTCCCTTGAACCAATCAACGTATCGTATTAGTTTTCAAGGCTCATCTAACATGAGCTATGGTACAGCTGAAGAAATAACCTTACTTAAAGCTGCACAAACAACGGTCAAACAGGGCTTTCATTTTTTTAAAGTCCAAGATGATCCAAGCAATCGCACACAACAACCACCTCGTCAAGCTGTGGTTTATTCCAATCCTTACCCGTATGGTTATGGATATCGTAGACATCCTATGTTCTTTGATCCTTTTTATGATGTGCCACAGGTGGTCAGTTTAGAGCCAGTTCAAGTAGCCTATACCATCACCTGTTTTAAAGATCAAAAAACAGCACCTCAAGATGCTTTTGATGCACGTTTAATTTTACAGGCCTTAGGGTCTAAATATGGTTTAAGTGCTACAGGCGACATACTGCCTGTACAAACACAGCCTTCTCAATCACAATAAAATAATATTAATACAACAGCTTACATAGGAATTATGCATGAGTGTATCACCAACAATGACTACCCCTAGTCTGGATCGAAGCAAACGGTTTGCCATGATCGCACTGGTTGTCGCTGTATTGGCTTGGATATCGCTCATGGTGGCTGCCAAAATTTTTCCAGAATATGTTTGGCTTATTCATATTTTAATGTTGTCTGCTGAAGCAGGTGTGGTTGGTGGTTTAGCAGATTGGTATGCCATTACGGTTTTGTTTCGGAACCCATTCGGCCGTATCCCTATTCCTAAGTTTTTAAAAGATCACACCGAAATTATTCCACGTAACAAAGCGCGTATTGCAGAATCCATGGGACGTTTTGTTCAAGAAAACTTCCTATCGCCACAGATTGTGGCAAAAAGCTTGAGTCAAACAGATGTGAGTTTGGCAGTAGGACAATGGCTAGCCAATCCAGATAACAATCGTCAAGTGACTCAAGTGATTCAACAGACAGTGCCTAAAGTTTTTGAGTTTGTTGGACAAGAACAAGTCGGTAGGTTTATTCAAACTAACAGTGTGCAATGGGTAAAGAACACTCAAATCAATACCCTGGCCAGTGAAATGATTCGTGCCGTATTAGAAAATGACTTCCACCAAGATGTTTTACAACGTGGTCTCGATGTTGCGCACGATTGGGTGACTTCACATCCTGAACAAACTCGGGAGCTAACCCGCACCCTATTTAAAGAACTCGGAGTGTGGCGTTTAGCCAAAGGCGCAAGTTGGATCGGTATCGATGTTCAACAAAGAACGATTGACTCTTTAATAGAGCGTGTCGAGTCAATGTTGGCAGATCCAGAGCATCCATGGCGTCAAAAAATTGAGAGTATTGCACAGCATTTAATGACTGAACTCGCAAATCCTGAAAGTCAGGCGAGTCTTAAATTAAATGAAACTAAAAATGCATTGTTAGATAGTCCTCAAGTTTTAAATTTTATTACTGGTGCCGTCGTCATTCTGTGCAATGCCATTCGTGAAGATTTGGAGAAAGCAGATTCAGGTATAGCTGAAAATTTACGTGTTGCGATTCAACAAGTCGGTCAAAACATCATTTCCAATCCTGCATTACGCCAATTATTAAATGAAAAAATGAGTTCAATGGCAGTCAATCTCAGTGATCAATACAGCGAAAAAGTCATTTTATTTATCAGTGAACGCATTCACGAATGGGACTCACGAGAAATGATCGATAAAATTGAAAATGAAGTCGGTGGTGACTTACATATGATTCGCGTCAACGGTGTTGTCGTTGGTGCATTTATCGGTTTAGTGTTAGGGATCATCCGAGCAGCAGTTGAATTTTTGATTTAACTTAGAAATGAAATTTAAATTTGGTCGCTGACTAAAATTGAATTCATTGTGAATTGACGTCATCAAAAAGCCCATTTCTGCATGAATGGGCTGTATTTATTATTCTTAATCCATTTAAAGAACTAAGCTATCACTAGAGTCATTCCCATCTGCTTCATCTTATATAAACCATAATAATATTATAAGGTTACATAATTTTTTTACGATTTAAATGTGAAATAATATCTTGATAAGAGTCTACTTTACAAAAATAAGCTGGGGAGTTATTTCTCACGTCTTCTGATGGTTGAAATAAAAAACCATAATCAACTAAATGCAACATCGAAAAATCATTGAATGCATCACCGATCGCAATACTATTGGTCATTGAAACGTTTTCTTTTTGGAACTTTACAATAATTTCATGTTTCCCTTTATCTCGTGTATACAGAACATTTTCTATAAATCCATCTGGTCCAATTTCTAAGTGATGACAATATGTATTTTTAACAGGAAGATTTAATTTTTCAAAAAAGGGAAATAAAAACTCATAAAAGCAATCTGAAATAATGTTAACTTCAAAATTTTCAGCCTTTTGCAAATATTCTAAAAACTCCTTAGCATCTGGAATAACATCCAGTTCTTTAATGTCATCGATTAATTGTTTTAAAGGAATTTTATTTTCTTTCAGTAAATTAATTCTAAATTCCATCAGAGACTTATAGTCTGCGACTTCTCGAGTTGTAATCGCCAACTCTGGGATATTGTATACATTTGAAAAGTGTTTCCATATTTCAGGGACAAGAACACCCTCCATATCGATAAAAGCCATCTTTTTCATATTGCTACCCTATTATTGAAATTTAGCAAACAGAAGTGCTATCCCTAGCAGACATAATACAGTTCCAATCACTCTGTTAATCTGTACTTGCTTAGCTAACATTTTCTGTCTTAAAACAATCGATGAAAAAAGCAAAGCCACCAATCCAAACCATAAAAAATGAGCAAAAGACATAAATAGCCCATAACCGACCAGAATTGCTTTCGGCGTACTCACACTGATGATTTGAGTGTATGTACTAATCACAAATAAAGTCGTTTTAGGATTAAGTGCATTGGTGAAAAAGCCATATTTCACTGCTTGAAATGCATTAATTGCAGCAGTTGATGACGTCTCGACAACCGGACTTTGTACAAAAGTTTTATAACCGATATAGATGAGATAGATGGCTCCAATATACTTCACAATATTTAGAATTTGAGGTGTATACGCCATGACAAATGCGACAGCAATAAGCGTATAAGTCACATGAATCAACACACCTAAAGAAATTCCCAGTGAAGTGAGAACACCTATCCTTCTACCATATAAGTAACTGTTTTTTGTCACGATAGCGAAATCAGCACCAGGACTCACAACAGCGAGTATGGTGATGAGAATAACTGCTATAAACTCACCCATTCATTATGCCTTTTTAAACGTGATCACTAATACATCTCTTAATCCAATATCACCCAACCTAAAATCATTGACTTTGATTTCCGTTACGCTGTGATAGACCTGATGATCATCCACAAGTGCGATATCTAAAAAATTTTCAAGCATAAATTCTGCTTTCAAATTCTTATTTAAGTCATAAATTCGGGTCATTCCACCTTGAACATTTTGACGGTTGATCATGGCCATTAAAACGAAATCCACCCCATCGCGATGTATCCCCTCAGGGGTTGGCTTACCACTATCGTTAAATTTTGCTTCAATGCGAAATTGATGCGCTTCGATAAACCAATTTTCAGTTTCAATTTCTGAAAAGGTGAAATATGCGAATTGTAGTAAATTTCTAAAAATTGGATTTTCAATTGTATTTTTATCAATCTCTGAAAAATATCTCGCAATTCCACCATTCAAAGTGTTGTATTCAATCGTCTGAAAATGAGGAATATAAGAATTTTTCAGTAAAATTTTATGCTTATCATTAATAGTAAAAGTTGCATGTTTTCTTGTTCGATATTTACCTTTATCCGACATAAATTGATCTAAATCTAGAGCGTTCCAACTGTCTATAAAATCACTGACATCTTGCTCATTAACATCGTGTAAATTATTATTTTTCTGTATTTCTTGGAATGTATTTAAATCAATAAACGCATAACCCTTTTTGATTATCTCTTGTGAATATGTGTATTCATCGAGATGCTGCTTGTTAAATGGACTGAATTTTAATATATTTTCCATTGTATTAGCTTTATTTTGCTTTTGGTAATCTTTATTTTGAACAAAAGTAAAAAAAATAAAATCAATATTATCGACTAAAAATATATGAGTTTTTGGAATGATAGAAAAAATATCTCTGAATTCACTGAAGTTTTTTTATTTTGTCGCTAAATACAGCAGTGTCACGATTGCAGCAAAAAAATTATTTGTTACGCAAAGTGCCGTCAGTAAGCAAATTTACAATCTCGAAGAAATATTAAATATCACATTATTTGAACGACGAAATAAAACCTTGATACTCACCAAAGAAGGAGAAACTCTTTTTCATTGCGCTCAGAATATTTTCAATCAATTGGATGATTGTTTAATTGGACTAACTCAAAATAAAACTGAAAACAAACAATTGGTACTGTCCTGTGAACCAACCATTTCGATGAAGTGGTTAATTCCACGACTTGTTGAATTTAAAAAATTTAGACATGATTTTGAAGTGGTTTTGCTCACAGGTGGTGGTGTAGTCGACTTTGAAAAAGATAATATCGATATCGCTATACGAAGAAATGATTTTGAATGGGGATCACATCTGTTTAGTGAGAAAATTGGCGATGAATATATTGTGGCAGTCCAAGCATCTCACCACCCTAAAACCAAAGAATTGTTAATTTCTAAATCACGCCCTTATTTTTCAAAAAAATTACACCAATTGGATGAACTCAAAGATATTTTGAAGAAACATTCCAAAATAGAATTAGAGCATTTTTACTTATGTTTAGAAGGCTGCTTGGCTGGCCTAGGAAAGACGATCATTTCTATCTACATGATTGAAAAAGAATTAGAGCTCAAGTCTGTAAAAAAAATAACACCAATTCTTCAGGATGGTTCTGCCTATTATCTACTGTCCCATACTAGATTTATTGAAGATCCTCGGAAGATTATTTTTTTAAATTGGTTAAAAAATGAAATGAAGCAAAGTCAGATCAATCATTTTTAACATGAGATCACATAGATCATCTAAGGTTTTAAACTTAATTGAAGATCATTAGAATCTTATGAGAATTAAAACGAATATGTCGCAGATATTTGTATTTAGTGCAGGCATTTCAACTGCTAAACTACGAAGAAACGGGCTAAATATTACTATCCAGCATGATTAAAATTGAATCTAAATTACCAGACTTAGGTGTCACTATTTTTAGCGTGATGTCAGCACTCGCCCAAAAGTTGAACGCATTAAATCTTTCTCAAGGTTTTCCTGATTTTCCACCTCCTCCTGAATTAATTGCAGCTTTAGCTCAAGCCACACAACAAGGCTATAACCAATATCCACCTGGTGACGGTCTGCTGAGTTTAAGACAAAAAATTGCAGCCCAATTCTGCCAACGAGACCAAGTCGATTTAGACCCGATCAGCGAAATCACCATTACACCTGGTGCAACGACTGCAATTTTGTGTGCGATTCAAGCTGTTGTAAATGCTGGAGATGAAGTAATTATTTTCGATCCTGCTTATGATAGTTATGCACCTGCAGTGAAACTCGCTGGGGCGCAAGCGATCCATATCAACTTGGTACATCCAGACTTCCATGTTGACTGGAATGTGGTAAAAGATCGAATAAATGAACGAACGCGATTAATCATTGTAAATACACCACATAATCCCTCAGGTGCAATTTGGTCCAAGCAAGATTGGCAACAACTGATCGAGTTGATTCAGGATAAAAACATTTGTGTACTTTCTGACGAGGTCTATGAACATTTAGTGTTTGATGGTCAACAACATTATTCTGCGCTTAGTTTTCCTGAACTTCGAGATCGTAGTTTTGTGATTGGTTCATTCGGAAAAACGTTTCATGTTACTGGTTGGAAAACTGGATATTGCGTTGCACCTCAGGCACTGATGAAAGTATTTCGTCAAATTTATCAATTTGCCAATTTCTGTGGTGTCCATCCGATTCAAGTCGCGCTTAATCAATTCATCGAACAACATCCTGAACATATTTTAGATCTCCCCAATTTTTATCAAGCAAAACGTGACTTATTCATCCATGGAATTCAGCATTCAAAATTTCAATATCTGCCGTCACCAGGAACTTATTTTCAAAACTTAGATTTCAGTACACTAAGACCTGAGCTCACAGATATAGAAATGTGCCAATATCTTGCAGAACAACACAAACTGGTAGCGATTCCTATATCAGTGTTTTATCAACAGCCACCTCAAGATCTGAAGCTCATTCGGGTCTGTTTTGCAAAACGAGAGGAAACCTTGCATCTTGCAGGAGAAATTTTAACGAAGGTTCAATCACAATAACGAAAAGAGACGAGACGGATTACTTTATTACTAAAGCAATTTGAATGATAAGGTGTTAAGGTCAATCCGTTGATATAGAAAACAATAATGGATAAGACTTATATATGGCGAGAACCTTACGGCCGATTGATGAACCTGGTTTCTGGAAAGTTTTTTTAGTTTTTTTAGTTCCGCTGATTGCAACCAATATCCTGCAAAATTTATCAGGCACAATTAATACGATCTTCGTCGGGCAAATGATGGGCGTCCAAGCAATTGCTGCTGTTTCCGTCTTCTTCCCTATTTTGTTCTGTCTCTTGGCTTTCGTAATTGGGCTTTCGGCTGGCTCGACGGTATTGGTTGGTCAAGCGTGGGGAGCACAAAATTTAGAAAAAGTAAGAGCGGTTGTCGGCTCTACTATTTTTATGACATTGATCGGCGGGACGATTATTGCCATTTTAGGTGTTCTATCTGCACGCCACATTCTTGAGGCCTTGGGCACAGACCCAAGTGTCATGCATTTATCTTTGCCTTATGTTCAATGGATGTTAGCAGGTAGCCCACTCCTTTTTATTTATATTATTTATACCTCTATCTTACGTGGTGTCGGTGATAGCATTACACCTCTCATCGCTTTGGGAATGACCAGTTTAATTGGGCTCTTTATTACCCCTGTTCTCATCGCTGGATATTTTGGATTTCCTCAATTGGGTATCATTGCACCTGCCATCGCCACGATTGTGGGTTATCTGGCCGTGCTTATTTTTCTGTACGTTTATTTAAATAAAAAAAATCATCCATTACGTCCAGATTTAGCAATGTGTAAACATGTACGCCACAATCCTGAACTAAGCAAAATTATTCTCAGGCTTGGCGTTCCTACTGGCATTCAAATGGTCACGACTTCTGTGGCAGGTTTAGTCATTGTCGGCTTGGTCAATCGCTATGGTTCAGAAGCAACAGCTGCTTATGGCGCAGTCAATCAGGTTTTGAACTATATCCAATTCCCTGCTCTGTCTATCGCAATTGCCGCTTCTATTTTTGGGGCTCAAGCGATTGGTGCAGGTAAAGCGGATTCTTTATCACGTGTAACTAAAACAGCACTGGGCATGAATTTTGTCTTTACAGGCGGGCTCGTAATCTTGGCTTATTTGTTCTCAAAATATCTCATGGCATTATTTATTACAGATGATAAAGTTGTGATACTCGGGCAACAATTATTGTTTATTGTGCTGTGGTCAATTTTATTTTTTGGCGCGAGTGCTATTTTCGCCTCAATTATGCGTGCAAGTGGCACTGTCACTATGCCAATGATCATCAATATAGTGGCCATACTTTGTATAGAACTCCCAGCAGCTTATCTATTTAGCGCATGGTGGGGGCTGGCGGGAATCTGGTACGCCTATGCTTTGGCTTTCGTTTGCTTATGTGTGATGCAAGGTTTGTATTATCAATTTGTTTGGAAAAAGAAAACTGTCCAAGTACTGATTTAAATTAGAAATCAGGAAAATAAAAAACCCGCATGACGCGGGTTTTTTTACGATTATTTAGAATCGAAACGTTTACTCATTTTAGTCGCAAATGCAGTCACTTTTTGATAGCCCGTTGGCATCACACGTTGCATCAAATCAATCACTTTCGCATCGTTGCCAATCAGTAAACGACGGCGATCTTTTTGTACTGCTTCTAGAATTTGACGCGCTGCTTCTTCAGGTGGACAACGTAATAACTTATCAAATGTCTGTGCAGATTTCTGTGGATTCATGCCCAAAGATTTTAAACTGTCATTCATTTTTGCAGCTTTCGCAATATTGGTACGAATGCCACCTGGATGTACGCACAGCGCGCTCACACCCACATTTTCAATATCTAGCTCTTGACGAAGAGATTCAGTGAAACCACGTACAGCAAATTTAGTTGCATTATAAGCAGACTGAGTGGGTTGCGCAGTTAAACCGAATAAACTTGAAATGTTGATAATGTGTCCATCACCTGTTTTTTTAATATACGGTAAAAATTCTTTAGTGCCGTACACGACACCCCAAAAGTTAATATTAACAATCCATTCCAACTCTTCGTATGTTGCGCCTTCAACGGTCGAACCCAATGCCACCCCAGCATTGTTGAAAATCATGTTCACTGAACCATGATTCTGTACAGTTTCAGCCGCCCATGCTTTAACTTCGTCACGATTCGCAACATCTACTTTCTTGGTTGTGACTCGTACATTTGCATTCTTCGTCAGTTCAACTGTTTCTGCTAAGCCCTTTTCATTTACGTCACTTAAAGACAAATGACAACCTTGCTTAGCCAGTAACACTGCAAGTTGTTGACCAATACCAGAACCTGCACCTGTGATTGCAGCCACTTTGTTTTTAAAATTTTTCATTGTGAATCCTTTTTTTGATTTTTATGCACCACAGCGTTGATCTGGGTCATTCATGTTCACTATAATTTTGACAATTATTATTGTCAATGTAACTATCGACCATTTTTATTGTTACTATAGGCCAATTTAGTATCTTTAGCTGATCAGTACTCTATACTGACCGCAGCATAACACTTTTATAAAAAGACTCGAATTGCTATGAACCCAGAGAACCTCACTCCATCAGAACACGAGCAAGCGATTGAAAAGCCTCCCGCAAAAGAGCGTCAATTTAAAGGGATGTCCTTAACTGAACGCAAACAAGCACGCCGTGAGAAACTTATTGAAGCGGGTATTGAAGCATATGGAACTCATGGTTTTTTCTCAGTAACCGTTAAAGATATTTGCACACAAGCGAAATTAACTGAACGTTACTTTTATGAATCTTTTAAGAAAAGTGAAAACTTATTCCAAACGATCTTTTTAGAACTGATTGAGAAGCTTCAACAAACATTAATGCAAGCTATTATGAAAGCCTCTCCTGAGCCTCTAAACATGATTGATGCAGGTCTAAATGCGTTCTTTAGTTTTTTAGAAGATGATCCGCGTACCGCTCGGATTATTTATATTGATGCAATGCTCGTCCAAGAACTTCATAATCATGCAACCATTCAAGAAACAATGGGCCGTTTCGACCGAATGATTCATGCCTTTGTCACATTAATGATGCCACATACCCATCTCACTGAAAAAGAGATCTCCTTGATTGCAACTGGTCTAAATGGCTATGTCACTCAAGTTGCTGTTCGCTGGGTAGTAGGTGGTTTTAAACTTCCACGTGCTGAGGTCGTTCAGGCATGTAAAACCGTTTTTCTCGCCCTATTGAATGATCTAATGAAAAAGTAGCATCAAATTAAGATGAAGAAATTGTGACAAATCGTAAGTAAATTTAAGATATTGATTTAATTTCAGATTAATAAATATCAATGAGACAAAATATCAGCCTAATTGTCACAAAACATTGCTATATTTAACTTCGATTTCCATCTTGCAATGATACTGTCATAATTAATCTTTGTAATAAGCCTGTCATAAATATAAAACGGTTCACCGTTCATCATAGGATATTGCGTTGTGAAAGATGACTACATTTTAATTGTCGACGACGAGCTCCCAATTCGGGAAATGATCCATACTTCTTTAGATATGGCAGGCTTTCAATGCTTGGAAGCAGAAGATGCGAAACAAGCACATCAAATGATTGTTGATCAACGTCCAGCGCTTATCCTACTCGACTGGATGTTACCGGGTGGCGTGAGTGGCGTAGATTTGTGTCGTCGCCTTAAGCGTGATGAAACACTTTCAGAAATTCCAGTCATTATGTTGACTGCGCGTGGCGAAGAAGACCATAAAGTTCAAGGTCTTGATGCTGGAGCAGATGACTATATGACAAAACCATTTTCAACACGTGAGTTGGTATCCCGTATTAAAGCGGTGTTAAGACGTGCAAATGCGTTAAATGGTGAAAAAACCATTGATGCAAATGGCTTAATTCTTGACCCAGTAAGCCAACGTGTCAGCTATAATCAAAATATTCTTGATATGGGGCCAACAGAATATCGTCTATTGGCATTCTTTATGACTCATCCAGAACGTGCCTATACCCGTGCTCAATTACTTGATCAGGTATGGGGTGGAAATGTGTATATTGAAGACAGAACCATCGACGTCCATATCCGTCGCTTACGTAAGGTGCTCGAACCTTATGGTGCAGACCGTTATGTTCAAACTGTGCGTGGTACTGGCTATCGTTTTTCAACACGAGCTGATGTTGCTTTAGGTTAATTTAGATTTTATGTACGAACCCTACCCCGTCCCAGAATTGGCACGTGAACATCAAAAGTTTCTATATAGCAGTTTATGGACTTTTGCCAAGCAAGACTTACGTTTACTGGTATTTCTACTGATTATTGCGGGCTGTATCGGGTTAGGGATTGGCTATCTTTGGATATGCTTAGGCATTGCCTGTCTCATATTTTTTGGTATCCAATTACGCTCATTATATTTAGTCAATGATTGGATTTCGAATCGTCCTTACGATGTACCACCAAATTTAAATGGAATCTGGGGGGCATTACTGTTCAATGTATATCGGGCTCAACGCCAAGAACGTATTGTTCAGTCTGAAATGGTTGGACTGATCGATCGAACTCAATCTTCTCTCGTGGCTTTATCAGAAGCGATTATTCTTACGGATGATTCCCATCAAATCGAATGGTGGAATCCTGCTGCGGAAAAGTTATTTGGCATTCAAGCTGTTGATCGTGGCCGCAACCTGCTCACGATTATTCGCCAGCCAGATTTTATTGAATATTTTCATAATACCCATCAAGCACCAGATGGTGTAAAAATTAAATTGGTGAACCATGATAATAAGTACGCGCAAATCAAACTGACTCGCTTTGGCAATGAAAGTCGCCTCTTAGTTGCGCACGACATTACGCGTATGAAAAATCTCGAGCAAATGCGTTCAGATTTTGTTGACAATATTTCACATGAATTAAGAACACCACTCACAGTGTTAAGTGGGTATATCGAAACATTCACAGATCAAGAAGATATCAATCCGCGTTGGAAACGTGCCTTTGAACAAATGCAATCGCAAACTAAACGCATGAATGCATTGGTCAATGATCTTTTGCTTTTGTCTCGTTTAGAAAATGAAAAACAAATTGCGAAAAATCAAATTATCGAAATGCCAAGTTTAATGAACCATCTGTTTGATGATGCGCAAGCTTACAATATTGATTATGGTCATACACTTAACCTTGATATAGACAGCCACTGTGACTTAATTGGTTCAGATATGGAATTGGCGAGTGCATTTAGCAACTTAATTACCAATGCCATAAAGTACACCCCGAAAGGTGGCACCATCACCATCGGCTGGCATGATGATGGAGAACGTGGCTATTTTTCTGTTCAGGATACTGGTATTGGAATTGATCCAAAACACTTACCGCGTTTAACTGAGCGTTTTTATCGTGTGGATAGTGCACGCAGTCGTCAAACAGGTGGTACTGGTTTAGGCCTTGCCATCGTTAAGCACGTACTTATGCAACATGGCGCACATATTGAAATCGAGTCGAAAGAAAACGAAGGCTCTACATTTATTGCCGTGTTTCCCAAAGAACGCTTGTATAAAATGCACGAATAAAAAAAAGCGCCTTAGGCGCTTTTCTTATTCAAAAGATATACTCAAATAAGATGACCCAACGCTTCACCCATTACTACAGTTGAGTTCGCCTTAAATGCTTGGTCCCATTGCATTTTATCTTTCTCAAACAAAACTACAGCCGTTGAACCCAAATAAAAACGTCCGAGCTCATCACCTTTTTCAAGTTTCATCGCATGATGGTTCAGCTCTAAGCGACCTGTTGGTTTTACTTTACCTGTCGCAACAGTTTCAATTCCAGCAACAATCATTGCGCCAACTAAAACAACAGCCATACGACCAATATCAGTATCGAATAAACATACCATTCGTTCATTACGTGCAAACAAACCCGGAATATTTTCAGCTGTAGTTTGGTTGACTGAAAATAATTCACCTGGAATATATAAAGTTTCAGTCAATGTACCAGAATAAGGCATATGCACACGATGATAATCACGCGGTGATAAGTACACTGTTGCAAATTCACCATTTTTGAATGGTGCTGCCAATTGAGGATCACCAATTAACTTTTCAACTGAAAAGCTTTGACCTTTTGCCTGAAAAATATCGCCCTCATTGATTTTACCTAATTGTGAAATTGCACCGTCTGCAGGTGACACGACACTTTTAGGATTAGGATCAATTGAACGAACGCCTGTTTTCAAAGAGCGAGTGAAAAACTCATTAAAGGATTTAAATTTCAAGGCATTTTGTTGCTCAGCAATTGACATATCAATGCCATATTTTGCTTTAAATGCTTGAATGACAACATTCTTTAATACTGGGTTTTCACTAGCTGCGACTTTACCCACCAAACGGCTGAGTTTTTGTTGCGGGACGATTTGCTGCGCTTGAATAAATAGTTTCTTTTTTAAATTTGTCAGACTCACTCAGGTGACTCTCCAGTAATGATTGGACTGTCGAGGCGGTTGCCCCACTCGCTCCACGCACCATCATAAGCTTGGATATCCCAACCCAGTAATCGACCAATAATGTAAGCTAAACCTGAACGGTGATGAGACTGACAATATACGACGACTGGCTGATCAAATTGAAAGCCCAATTGTTCTAAACGTTGTTGCGTGCGTTCTAAGGGGTGCAATTTTAAATGATTTTGACGATTAAGTGCAGTACTCCACTCAAAATGTCTAGCCGTTGGAATATGTCCACCACGACGTGCCGCGAGACGTTGCCCGGTATACTCCTCAGCCGTTCGGCAGTCCCATACTTGGCAAGTTTTATTTTCAATTTTTTTTATTAAAGTTGAATAATCAATACGGTGTTGATCAACATTGGATGTCTTAACTTGAAAAAGACATGTGACTGGCTGAACCTCTTCAACTTCTGAAGAAGTAGGATAGTTGGCGCCTAACCATGCATGAATACCACCATTTAATAAACTGGTGTTATAAAAACCCATACAGTGTAGATTCCAGATCAGTCGACCAGCCCATGCCCCACCTTCATCATCATAGACCACGACATGATGCTCAGGTGATATGTTTAATATCTGGACTAGCTGCTGAAGCCCTTCATCATCAGGCAATAAACCCGTAGCTTGTTCCTCTTGGCGCACTAAAAATTTTGGCTTCAGATGTATAGCATGCGGAATATGTAATTGCTCATAGACCGAACTTCGGGTCAAATCAACAATACGTAACTTTTCACTTCCTAAATGAGGAACAAGTTGTTCTGCTTCAATGAGCAGACCGAAATCAAAAGCGTTAGTGGTCATATTTATTGAATAGTTCTATTGGCCTTGTTCAAATCTTAGCACAAGACTTTTTCAAAATTATTCTGATTTTTTGCATGGTATTAGCAAAAAATCAGAAAAGGGAAATTATGATTGAGGAGACTCAACATCAAATACCTGACGCAAATATGCAAGGAAGGTATCATTATCAGTCATCGTTTTTCCTGGACTATCAGAGAGTTTAGCTACTGATTGACCATTGCACTCGACTAACTTTAAAACAATATTCAAAGCAGTTTGTCCCATATCATTGGTGAGGTTAGTACCAATCCCGAAACTGACTTGGAAACGATCTTTAAAATATTGATGCAAATCCCATGCCTTCTCTAAGTTTAGACCATCACTGAAAGTGAGCATTTTAGTTTTGCTGTCAATTTTTAACTTTTTATAATGTGCGTAGGCTTTATCGCCCCACGCATATGGGTCACCACTGTCATGTCGTAGACCATCAAATAGTTTGGCAAAATACAAATCAAAGTCTCTTAGGAATGCATCCATACCAACAACATCTGTCAGTGCAATGCCTAAATCTCCGCGATATTCCTGCACCCAAGTTTCAAGTGCAGCTTTTTGGAAATCACGTAAGCGAACATCAAGTGCTTGGAAAGCTTGTAAAAATTCATGTGCCATCGTACCAATGGGTGTAATACCCAACTGCTTTGCCAATAAAACATTACTGGTGCCACGAAAAATATGTGGTGCAGCCTTATTAAACTCTTCCACCACGTGTTTCTGCCAGTCAAAACTATAGCGACGGCGTGTTCCAAAATCGGAAACAAGAAATGGTGGATCATTCGGTTGTTGACTACTTTCATAGTGTTTCAACAATTCAATTTTAGCTTTAAGACGGCGCTCTCCTTCTGCCAATACCTGCTCATCGCGAATACGACGAAAATAGAGTTCATTGACGATTGCAAGCACGAAAATTTCAAACATCATTGCTTGAACCATAGGTCCTTCGATACGAATATCTAAACGACCTTGATCATCGATACTGGCTTTAATAAAGCGGCGCTTAAGTTGGAATAATTCTAAATAGTCTACAAAATCACTTTTAATAAAGCGTAAACTTCTTAAATATTGTAATTCATCTTCTTTAAATTTGAGCTGACACAGTAAATCTAACTGTTCGTTCAGTTCCTCTAATATATCCACGAGTGGATAGGCTGTATCTTCAAGGTTACGACAACGAAATTGATAGACACTATCCGTTTGAGGAAATTGATGTAATACCACTTGTAACATCGTGAATTTATACAAGTCAGTATCAAGTAAGGATTGAATAATGGCAGACATATTATTTTTCAGTTTTTAGCAACTTATTGCATTAAAGCACATTTTGTTGCGATTCATAGCTCGTTTTAGTAATTGTCGAAGATTATTCGACTAATTACTAAAACTTAAACTGATTATTTTTTTGCATTGTCTTGACTATATGACTCAGTCAAAGCTTTCAATGCTTTATCTTGCCCAATAACTTTTGCGAATTCTTCAGTGGTCTTGTGTCCTGTCTGTTTCGCTTGAGCATCACAATCGACCTGACGCAATTGTTTGGCAATCGACCATTCAAGCTTAAAGATAGCACCCATCAAAGCTGTATTACCCTTATTATCACGAGCACAGCGGTCTGCGCCGTTTTCCAATAGAGTCGTTACAATATCTTGATGACCATAGTAGGTCGCCATCATTAATGGTGTAAAACCAGCATGGTTTTTAATATTGACTGGAAAACCATGTTTCAAAAATTCATGAATAACTTCTTTGTTTCCTGTTTTCGCTGCTGCAAAAAATAAGTCAATCACTTCTTTCTGATCTGATTGTTGTGAGCTACTGACAGACGTCGTTTGAGCGTGAAGCATTACTGAACTTAAACTCAGTAAAGCGATTAATAAACTATATACAATATTTTTCATTCTTCCCTCACCTGAGTTTAAATTCGATAACGAGTGCCTGTAAAACTCCCCTAGGGTTGCAGGAAAGGAATTGAGTTTTACAGGACTTTTTTGAGGTGACACCTTAGACCCTAATCACCAATTCAAGGACTAATCTTGATTAGTCTTTTAAAGCTGCCGCTTTCGCTTTAACAGTCGCTAAGTTACCGTTTACAGCTTTAGTCATACGTGTGCCGTAATCCGCATCTGCTTTATAGAAATAAGACAACATGATGTGTTTAGTTTCTGAATCTTTTACGTTACCAAGATCAGCTGCTAAGTTCATAATGAGGTCAGATTTCTCTTTAGCAGAGTATGAACGGTATAAATCACCCGCTTGCTTAAAGTTTTGCTCTTTCACACCACGTTGCTGAACTGTGCCAGAAAGTGGAGTTTCAACAGCACGTGCTTTAGGAGTCGATGGTTTTGGCTCCATACGGCTTGGTTCATAGTTCACGTTAGATGAAGTTGCACCAACATTCATATAACCATCTTGGTTATTGTTGTTCACATTTACCAATGGACGGTTTACTGGAATTTGCTGGTGATTTGCACCCAAACGGTACATTTGTGTATCAGAGTAAGAGAAGATACGACCTTGTAACAGACGGTCTTCTGATGGCTCGATACCTGGTACTAAGTTACCCGGAGCCATTGCCACTTGTTCCGTTTCTTGGAAGAAGTTTTTAGGCATACGGTTAAGCGTTAACGTACCTACTTTAGTTTCTGGAACTAAATCTGTAGGCCAGATTTTAGTTGGATCTAATGGATCAAAATCAAAGCTGTTTAAATCTTTAGGATCTAACACTTGGATATAAAGATCCCATTTCGGGAAGTTACCCGCGTTGATGTTCTTATAAAGATCATTCGTTAAGTGGTTGAAGTCTTTACCTTGTAATTCAGCAGCTTCTTTAACGTTTAGACCTTTAACACCTTGCTTAGAACGGAAGTTAAATTTAACGTATTTATATTCGCCTTTGTCGTTGTACAATTTGAATGCATGTACACCGAAACCGTCTTGTTCACGGTAGCTCGTAGGAACACCTTGGTTACCATATACATAAGTCAACATATTTGTTGCCCATGGCTGGCTAGACAAGAAGTCAAATACGCGATTAGCGTCTTGAACGTTGTCAATTGGGCTTGGTTTCATTGCGTGGATGAAGTCTGGGAACTTAATCGCATCACGAATGAAGAATACAGGCGTTTGGTTACCAACTAAATCCCAGTTACCATCTTGAGTATAAAACTTAATTGCGAAGCCATGTGGGTCACGTAAAGTTTCTGGAGAATGCTTACCATGAATTACTGTAGAGAAGCGTAAGAATACTGGAGTTTTCGTACCTGCTTTGAAAAGTGAAGCAATAGTAAGATCTGATAAATCTTTAGTTGCAACGAATTCACCATAAGCTCCCGTACCACGTGCGTGTACAACACGCTCAGGGATACGCTCACGACCGAAACGTTGAAGTTTTTGAATCAACTGTACATCTTGTAATAATACAGAACCATTTGGACCTGCAGTGATTGAGTTTTGGTTATCACCCACTGGTGCGCCGTTATCTTTTGTTAATGGTGCAGCTGATGCTGCTGTCGCAGTTGCAAGCATTGCAACCAACATTGAACGCTTAAACATCGTTTTCTCTCTCAAATTTACCTTTCCTGCACGCGTAAATTACCTTCTTTAACAAAATTGGTAAAAAGGTTAATTTTTATTATTTCAATCGCTTTATTAGATCAAAAGTATATACTCCGATTAATTATTTTTTTATCAATGGCTTATGAGGATAGATAACGACTTTATCCCTTATCTTTTTTCCAATTTGATACAATTCATTTGAATTAAAAAACATCAAACTTGGTTGAATTATGCGTGCTTTACTCCAACGCGTCCTTGAAGCGAAAGTCGTTGTGGATGGTGAGATTACTGGTCAAATCGAAAAAGGGATTTTAGTTTTTATTGGTATTGGCAAAGAAGATAACTTTGAAAAAGGTAAGAAGCTCATCGATAAGATTTTAAAATACCGTTTTTTTGATGATGACCAAGGAAAAATGGGTTGGAATCTTAGCCAAGCCGGAGGCGGATTATTATTAGTCTCGCAATTTACCCTGATGGCACAAACCCAAAAAGGTTTGCGTCCTGACTTCGGCCCTGCAATGCCGCCTCTCGAAGCAAAAGAACTGTATGAACAGTTAGTTGAATACGCAAAATCTCAGTTTGAACATGTACAAACAGGAATCTTTGCAGCGGATATGAAAGTGCATCTCATCAATGATGGTCCGGTAACCTTCAATCTTGAAGTTGAATGACTAGAAAAGCCCTCTGATGAGGGCTTTTTTTCTTGCATTTCAATACTCATCTCTAGAATCAAAACGAGAAAAGTCCGTATTTAGGTGCTGTATTACTTACCTGTCTTTTCTTTAATAAATTGACGAGCAAATTGTATTTTTTCTTTTACAGGTTTAGGAATTTTCGGTGGAATTAATTTAGCGACTTGGTTAAACCATACCAATAAGCTGAAATCACCTTCCATTTTAATACTGCCATTTTGCATACCCGTCATGAATGCAGTTGGATCACCTTTCATCAGGGTTTTAACACCTTGCTCGCTATCAGCAAACTGAAGTACGAAATCTGCTTTCTCTGCATCACCTGAAACAGAATCAATCTGGCCATTGTTGACTAAAATCTGACGTGCAACACCTAGATCTGTACCAATTTGAATACGGAACTCACGATCATGAATTAACTCAATAAATTTTGGACTCGTACGTGACAATTGTTTCATACGCAACGCCAAACCTAACACCAAAAGGTCTAGTGGATCTGTGCTTGCATCAACGATAGGTAATTTCACAACAGGTATTGAAGATAGTTTCATGACAATCTAAGTCCGTTTTTTTAATATCAAAAAATAATTGATTCATCCTAGCATATCTTATAAGTAAGGAAATGCAGCTTTGTTTAACAAAACGTATAGGCAAAAAAAAGGTATATCATTTTGATACACCTTTAAATATAAAATTGTTACCACGCAGTTTTGGTCTACATATCATTTGTCATGAGTAGGATTTAATCGTCCTCATATACAGGAGTGTGTTCAATATAACGACGATTTTCTAAAGCCTTTTGCGCACGACTATCTTCGCGAAGTAGGAAAGCCGTTAAAGCCACCATGGCTAAGCTAATCGCTGTTAAATAACTATATGCCAAAGACATGTCAAATACGTGTTGAACACTATAACGAATACCTTCAAGTAAACCCCAGAAGACCATACCCGCCAACATAAACCCTAGCCAATGACGATAAGGTGAAAAGAATACGGCCGCCAATGCTACAGCGATCAGAGCAAATCCGAGTATCGTTGCAAAAGTTAAAGTGACCATAAAAATCTCCGTCAAAATTTAGATGTTTCAAATACTGCCTAATGGTGTTTCACAACAAATTAAATAACGCTTCACTTTCTTCAATGGTCTTGTTGGCGTCTATGAAAGCATTATGGTGAGTTTTTTTCAGAAAAAAAGACCTGATGCTTTTGTAAGCGACACATATTGTCGCAACATTCTTTTGTCATTACATTTTTTAAGATTAGACATTTTTCATAGAGTCAGAATCAGTCAAACTTGGCGTGTCATTACAAAAAAATACCTCGTAATTTTTTGTCAAAAACATCTTTTTTTCGATGATGACCATCTGTTTTTTCGTCTGAACTTAGCTGATTAAAATTTGTCTAAGAATGATTCACTTAGATAAAAAAAAGCGACCATTTGGTCGCCTTTTTAATAAGCTTTTTTTGATTTTAAGCTCGACTTAAATCTTTATCATGTACACCTAACAGGTACAGAACACCATCCAAACCAACACTTGAGATGGCTTGATTTGCATTTTGACGCACCAATGGTTTAGCACGGAATGCAACGCCCAAGCCCGCTATAGAGAGCATTGGCAAATCATTCGCACCATCACCTACTGCAATCGTTTGCTCAAGTGAAATGCCCATTTCATCCGCAATTTGGCCTAATAAAAATGCTTTACGAGCGCCATCCACAATATGCCCTTTAACTTCGCCAGTGACCTGCCCATCTTGAACATCCAAGATATTGGCATGAACTTCATCAATCCCAAGTTTTGCTTGTAAATATTCAGCGAAGTATTGGAAGCCACCAGATAAAATAGCCGTACGATAACCCAAAGATTTCAGGGTTGAAATAAGACGTTCTGCACCTTCAGTAATCGTTAAACGTTCTGCAATTTTAGGCAATACAGAAGCATCCATACCTTTCAGTAGCGCCACACGCGCACGGAAACTGCTCTGAAAGTCCAGCTCACCTTGCATAGCACGCTCAGTAATTTCTGCGACTTGTGCACCGACACCTGCTTCAATTGCAAGCTCATCAATCACTTCTTGTTCGATCAGCGTTGAATCCATATCAAAGCAAACTAAACGACGATTACGACGGTACGGCGTGTCTTCTTGTACTGCAACATCGACACTAAGGTCATTTGATAAACTTAAACATGCCGCTCGCATCGTTGCAGCATCTAACATCTGACCGCTCAAACCAAATTGCACACAAGCACGTTTTGGTTCATTTTCAAAATGATTCAACGTTGGGCGACCAGACAAACGAGTGACTGTTTCAATATTAAACCCTTGACTTGAAACAATATTAGTCACTGCTTGCAAATGTGCTGCAGTAAGTTCAGGTGCCAATGCCGTCACGATATATCGTGTACGTCCACCCTCTTTCACCCATTGCTCATAATCTTCTGAATCGATCGGTTTAAAGCGCACAGTAAGACCAATATCGTGTGCTAAAATCAGAATATCTTTCATGGCCAAAGCTGTTGCTGTCTGGTCTTCGGAGGCAACCACGATGCCGAGAGTCAATTGGTTATGGATAACTGCTTGTCCTACATCTAAAATTTGCAAAGAATGTACGGACAACACCTGCATCAATCGAGTAAACTGATTCGGTTGGTCAGGTCCTAAAAATGAAATAAGAATGATTTCTCGCATGAATTGACTCGGGTCTGAGCTACGAATATTGTAAGAATCATAATCGAAATTGAATTAATTTTCTTTGGAAGTTTACGTTGAATGCGCCTAGACAAGGGCTATTTGCTAGCCTGCTGATTGTAAGTTTTGCCTTGCATACCTTTTTATTGGTTATTGCAACGACACATCAATTAAATGAAAACCGTGCAAGCCAAGGTTTGCTAATGACGACTCAACTGGTCGCAGATAGCTTAACTGAACTTGAACCTGCCAATACTGTATCTCTTGCATTATTAGCCAACCGCTATGCAACGAATCCAAGTGTTGCATATATACGTATTCTTGGCACAGGAGATCAAGTTCTCGCAACTGCAGGCTTGTCTAAGACGCGTCAGGGTGAAATCTTCGTTCGAGATGCACTACAAAATGAAAAGAAAATTGGCAGTGTGGAAATCACATTGGTTAAACCAAGTATCGGTGAAATATTAAGAACACAATGGCTGGCGATCCTCTCGTCACTCTTTATTCATGGCTTATTATGGTTGGCTTATCGTGCCATTGCTCGCCCTACGCGTAGCGAATATCTTGCGAGATTAAATAATGAGTCCCGTTTACGTCATGAGATCAAGCTGCTCACTGAAGCATTAGAACTGGAAAAGAGTCAGCCTAAACAACCTCATACGCCAGAGCAAAATAAAGAACAAGCTGCAATTACGCCAAAAGTACCGACTCTGCAGTTAGATCAGGATGCTTTATCACTGAATATCCAATTTTATGATCCGAAACAATTAATTAATACGGTCAACAAATCTGTCTCTTTACCTTATTTTAATTTATGTCAAATTTTCTTAAATAAGAGCATCGAACTGTGTACAGCGCATTATCATTTGAATGTTGATGATATCGTTGTGAATCGTAGTTTTGATCAACAAGGCGCTGTCATCAGTATTTCTTCACTCAAGAATAACTCGATTGCTTGCATCTTAATGATTGGTTCGGTGTTTCAATTATTGTCAGAAGTACTCTATAAACGTTACCGTGAAGATAAACGGTTCGTATTGCAAACACGTTGTGCTGTAACCGCACCAGTGGAGGCAATGCAACTCGATTCAGTACAAGCGGCGGAAAGACTCACACATCACCTGATTGCGAAAGAAATGGCGCTATATTTGACCCACGATCAGTTAAAGCATATTGGTGAATGCTATCAATTGGTTCCGATGCCGAATCCGACCAGTGTGTTAACTCGTCACGCTTTCATGATTAATGGTATGAACGAAGCCTGTGCCGAACTCGCACAAAATATCCGTACTGAGATTTTGAAAGGCAAAGCCCAAAGCTCCTCGACGGATCGTACAATCAGCTCTTAATTAGATTAAATTTTAATAAGTAAACCAGATTTGATGCTAAGTTAAATCTGGTTTTTCTTTTTAAAAGCTCACAGTCGTGAAAAGTTAGACTAAGCGTCTAGTTTGTATACAAAATTGCTCTCTTGGTAATTTTATCTCTCTTTTCAATGTGCTATGAAGGTGTATGTTGGACTGTGTTGAATGGTACAGTCATAAGCATAGGCAAACTGACTAAAAAAGCGTTAGACTATGGCGCAACAAATTTATTCAAATGTCAGAATGACATAACAAAAAGGTGAAGGTTGATGTCGCTCAATACTGTAGAAGAACTTGTAGCAGATATCCGTGCAGGAAAAATGGTCATCCTGATGGATGATGAAGATCGTGAAAATGAAGGCGACCTCGTTATTGCTGCAACGCACGTACGACCTGAAGACATTAATTTCATGATCACGCATGCTCGTGGCTTGGTTTGCTTAACCTTAAGTCGTGAACGCTGCAAACAATTAAATTTACCGTTAATGGTTGATGCGAATGGCGCTCAACACGGGACAAACTTCACGCTTTCTATTGAAGCTGCAAATGGCATTTCTACAGGTATTTCTCCAGCAGAACGTGCGCACACGATTCAAACAGCAGTTGCGGCACATGCAAAACCAGCAGATATCGTTCAGCCAGGCCATATTTTTCCACTCATGGCACAACCAGGTGGTGTGCTCCATCGTGCAGGTCATACCGAAGCAGGTTGTGATTTAGCTCGTCTTGCAGGTCTTGAACCAGCTTCTGTGATTTGTGAAATTATCAATGAAGACGGGACTATGGCCCGTCGTGCTGACCTTGAAATTTTTGCTGAAAAACACGGTCTAAAAATTGGTACAATTGCTGATCTTATTCACTACCGTATGACCAATGAACAAACGGTAGAGCGTTTGGATCAACAAAAACTCGATACAGAGTATGGTACTTTTGATCTTTACCGTTATCGTGAAGTCGGGAATCCTGATATTCATTTGGCATTGGTTAAAGGTCAACCTGAAGAGGGTGTGACGACTGTTCGCGTTCATGGCTTCAATCCGGCGCGAGACTTATTAAAGCTTAATAAGCAAGATGGTGAAGCAGCTTGGAATTTAGATCGTGCTTTAAAAGAAATTGCTCAAAGCGATCGTGGTGTCTTGGTATGGATTGGACAACGTCAGCCGTCTGATTTAGGTCCAGCATTAGAAGCATTAACTGCGCCAAAACCAGCCAAGTCAAATGCTGCCTTATCGCAGCAATACCAAACCATTGGTGTGGGTGCACAAATTTTACGTGATTTAGGCGTACAGAAAATGAAGCTCCTGAGCTCACCTTTACGCTTCAATGCATTGTCTGGCTTTAATTTAGAAGTGGTCGAATACATCACAGCTGATCAGAGCTCTCATTCATAACTCTTATTAAATATCGAGGTTGCTATGGCGATTCGCCGTATTGAAGGTTTATTACATCTCGCGAGCGAAGATCGTTACGCGATTCTAGTTGGTCGTTTTAACAGCTTTGTTGTTGAACATTTATTAGAAGGTGCAATTGATACATTGCATCGACATGGTGTTAAAGACGATAATATCACTGTCGTTCACGCGCCAGGCGCTTGGGAACTTCCGGTTGTGGCGAAAAAACTCGCAAATTCTGGTAAGTTTGATGCGGTAATTGCACTTGGTGCAGTTATTCGCGGTAGCACTCCTCACTTTGACTTTGTTGCTGGTGAATGTGCAAAAGGCCTTGGTGTTGTTGGTTTAGAAGCTGGTTTACCTGTAATCAATGGCGTATTGACTACAGACAGCATTGAACAAGCCATCGAGCGTTCAGGTACAAAAGCAGGTAATAAAGGTGGCGAAGCTGCCTTGACTGCAATTGAAATGGTTAACTTGCTAAAGGCGATCTAAAGCATGTCGCAGACACTCCAAGCTACTTATGCAGCTAAACGCAAAGCACGTCGTTTTGCTGTACAAGGGATTTATGAATGGCAAATGAGCCACAACCCTGTGCATGAAATTGAAGCACGTACACGTGCTGAAAATGCCATGCACAAAGTGGATCTCAGCTATTATCACGAGTTGCTCACACAAGTGATTGCAAATCATGAAGCATTGGATGCGTTATTAATTCCAGTACTAGATCGTGAGATCTCGGCACTGGACGGCGTTGAATTAGCTACTTTGCGTCTTGGCGCGTATGAATTGAAAGAGCATCTTGAAATTCCATATCGCGTCGTTCTCGATGAAGCAATTGAATTGGCTAAACACTTCGGCGGTGCAGATAGTCACAAATACATCAATGGTGTATTAGACCGTTTGGCACAAAGCCTACGTGAAGCAGAAAAGCAACAAGCAAAATAAGTTGTTGAAATGGCTGAGTTTTCTATTATTGACACCTATTTTAATCGACCGAGTTATTCTTCAGTCGATTTAGGTGTCGGTGATGACTCAGCCCTGCTCACCCCACCTCCACAGCAACAATTGGTCATTTGTGCCGATACCCTCGTTGCTGGTCGACATTTCCCCATCGATACAGATCCCCATGCGATTGGATGGAAATCTGTAGCTGTGAATCTTTCAGACATAGCAGCCATGGGTGCAAAACCTCAAAGCATTCTATTGGCATTGAGCCTACCCCAAATTGATCATCACTGGCTAAAAAGGTTTAGTCAGGGTCTATATGATTGTTGCGATCAATTTGGGGTAAGTTTAATTGGGGGCGACACAACACAAAGCCCACACCTCACATTATCAGTTACCGCTCTAGGCTGGGTGGATATTGGAAAAGCCGTGCCACGTTCTGGTGCTCAAGCAGGTGATTTAATCTGTGTATCCGGCACTGTCGGTGATGCTGCATTCGGATTAAAATATCCCGATCATGCTTTAAAAAAACGTCTCGATTATCCCACTCCACGTTGTGAACTCGGTCAAGCGCTTAAAGGATTGGCGCATAGTATGATTGACGTATCCGATGGTTTAGCACAAGATTTAGGACATATTCTCAAAGCATCTCATGTTGGTGCCGACCTACACTTAGATCAACTTCCACTTAGTCCTGCCTTACAAGCATTGCCCAATCAACAAAAATGGCAATTGGCTTTAGCAGGTGGTGATGATTATGAATTGTGTTTTACCATTCCTTCACCTGCCTTGGATGAATTAAAAGCTCGACATTGCGATACACCGATCACGGTGATTGGTGTCGTAAAAGAGACTCAGCAATTAGATTTTTATCATCATCAACAACCACAAGAACTAGAATTACAGGGATATCAGCACTTTGCCAAAACAACCAATTAATTTTAAAACGATGACTTGGTCTGAACGTTTCATTGTTTTTTGTGGCGTTGGATTCGGTTCTGGTTTAGCGCCAAAAGCACCTGGTACTTTTGGTTCAGCTTTTGCCTTGTTGTTTATCCCTGCTTTCATGGCAATAGGTTTTTTGTATAGCACGATTGCCATAATCGTTATGTCATTGATTGGGATATATATTTGTGGAAGAGCCGCTGATATAATGCGCGTCCATGATGACGGACGAATTGTGTGGGATGAATTTGCGGGTCAATCGATCACGTTTCTACCTTTAATCTACCTAGGTCTGATGAATTGGGTATGGCTTTTTATTGGTTTTGCACTTTTCCGTCTCTTTGATGTTTGGAAACCTTGGCCGATTCGCGTCATTGATCGTCAAGTCGACGGTGGTTTCGGCATTATGCTTGATGACCTGATCGCAGGTTTGTGGGCAGCACTTTGTATTATAATTTATCTCTATATTGATATGGCTTAAGCCAAGCTCCAAAGAAAGGATGTTGTATGTCAACCACAGTTGTTATTCTTGCTGCAGGTAAAGGGACGCGAATGCGTTCAAAACTACCAAAAGTATTACAGCCTTTAGCAGGACGTCCACTCTTAGGGCATGTCATTGAAACCGCAAAAAAAATACAAGCTGAAAATATTATTACTATTTTCGGTCACGGCGGCGCTCTAGTTAAACAAGCATTTTCGACAGAAAATATTGACTGGGTTGAACAAGCTGAACAACTTGGTACAGGTCATGCTGTTCAAATGACCTTACCTGTATTACCCAAAGATGGTATTTCTTTAATTTTATCCGGTGATGTTCCTTGTATTACCGCCGATACATTACAAAAATTACTTGAAGCAACACAATCTAAAGGTATTGGCTTAGTCACACTTACACTAGACGATGCTTCAGGTTACGGTCGTATCGTGAGAGAAAATGGTAAAATCCAAGCCATTGTTGAACATAAAGATGCTTCAGAAGCGCAACGTTTAATTCAAGAAATTAATACTGGCATTTATGCAGTAAGCAATGCCAAATTGCACGAGTGGTTGCCACGTCTGAATAATAATAATGCGCAAGGCGAATATTATTTAACAGATATCGTAGCAATGGCTATTGACGATGGACTCGAAATTGCTTCAGTTGAACCTGCTTTAGCTTTCGAAGTTGAAGGTGTAAATGATCGTGTGCAATTGGCAGCATTGGAAAGAGAATACCAAACCTACCAAGCGAAATTACTGATGCAGCAAGGTGTACATTTGATCGACCCGAGTCGTTTCGATCTCCGAGGTTCACTCAAGGTTGGTCAAGATGTACGTATCGATATCAATGTCATTATCGAGGGCGAATGTGAACTTGGTGACAATGTCGAAATCGGTGCAGGATGTGTAATTAAAAACTCCAAAATTGCTGCAGGCACGAAAGTTCAACCGTATAGCGTATTTGATTCAGCCATTGTGGGTGAGCAGACTCAAATTGGACCATTCGCACGTTTGCGCCCTGGTGCTAAATTGGCAAATGAAGTACACATTGGCAACTTTGTTGAAGTGAAAAACACCACCATTGGTTTAGGCTCTAAAGCCAATCATTTTACGTACTTAGGTGATGCTGAAGTGGGTGAGGGTTCAAATATCGGCGCGGGTACGATCACATGTAATTATGATGGTGTCAACAAGTTTAAAACGATCATTGGTGACCAAGCCTTTATAGGTTCAAACAGCTCTTTAGTCGCGCCGGTTAAAATTGGTAATGGTGCAACAGTTGGTGCTGGATCGACGATTACTCGTGATGTGGATGATCATAGTTTAGCGGTAGAACGCTCTAAACAATTTGTGAAAGACAATTATCCACGTCCACAAAAGATTAAGAATTAAGGGGATTACAATATGTGTGGTATCGTCGGCGGTGTAGCAGAACGAAGCATAACGAATATTCTAATTGAAGGCTTAAAGCGTCTTGAATACCGTGGTTATGACTCAGCGGGATTAGCTTTAATCAATGCAGGTCAAGTTTTACGTGAACGTCGTGTCGGTAAAGTTATCAACCTTGAAGAAGCGGTTTCAGAAGCAGCAATCACTGGCGCGCTTGGTATCG
Source organism: Acinetobacter sp. ANC_7512 (assembly GCF_056779935.1). Taxonomy (NCBI): domain Bacteria; kingdom Pseudomonadati; phylum Pseudomonadota; class Gammaproteobacteria; order Moraxellales; family Moraxellaceae; genus Acinetobacter; species Acinetobacter sp. ANC_7512. The sequence goes on from NZ_JBWYIX010000002.1 coordinate 190,600, forward strand.
CACATACACGTTGGGCTACTCATGGCAAACCTACAGAAAATAATGCACATCCGCATATATCTGGTCAAGTCGCTGTGGTACATAACGGTATTATTGAAAATTACCAAGAGCTTAAAGATGATCTTGAAGCATTAGGATATGTGTTTACATCCCAAACAGATACTGAAGTTGTTGCACACTTAGTTCACGATGCACTGAAGTCTGCTCCTAACCTGCTTAAAGCCGTTGAACAAGTTGTGCCTCAACTCAAAGGTGCATTTGCACTCGGTATCGTACATACAGATTACCCAAATGAATTGATCACTGTTCGTGAAGGTTCACCGCTCGTGATCGGTGTGGGAATTGGTGAGAACTTTATCAGTTCTGATCAATTGGCCCTATTACCGATTACCAATCGTTTTATATACCTTGAAGAAGGTGATATTGCGCGTTTAACACGTGATACTATTGAAGTCTATGTACAAGGTGAGCGCGTTGAACGCCCTGTCAAAGAACTTGATGCGACAGTGAGTAATGCTTCAAAAGGTGAATATAAGCATTACATGCTGAAAGAAATTTATGAGCAACCTGAAGCGATCAAGCAAACTATCTCTCAAGCCTTAAATGCCGATCACTTACGTGATGATTTTCTTGCAAATGCTGTAGAAGATTTTTCTCAGATTCAGCAAGTTCAAATTATCGCTTGCGGTACCAGTTACCATGCAGGCATGATCGCAAAATATTGGTTTGAACAACTGATTGATGTACCTTGCCAAGTTGAAATTGCAAGTGAGTTCCGCTATCGCACTCCAGTCATCGTGAACAATACACTCTATGTGTGTATTTCTCAATCAGGTGAAACTGCCGACACATTGGCAGCTCTTCGTGATACACAAAAACGTGCCAAAGCGAAAAATATTAATATCACCACGATGACGATCTGTAACGTTGCAACATCTTCCATGGTGCGTGAAACAGATTACAGCTTATTGACATTAGCAGGTCCAGAAATTGGGGTTGCGTCGACCAAAGCATTCACCACACAACTTGCTGCCTTGATGCTTCTCGTGCTTAAGTTCGGTCAAGTTAAACAAACGATTTCTAATGACCAAGTAACAGAAATCATTACTGGATTGTGGCATACACCTAAAGTGATTCTTGACACATTACAATGTGATAAAGAAATTTTACGCCTATCTGAATTGTTTGTTGAAAAACAACATTGCCTATTTTTAGGTCGTGGAACACAATTCCCAATCGCGCTTGAAGGAGCGCTTAAACTGAAAGAAATTTCATATATTCATGCTGAAGGTTATGCAGCTGGTGAGTTGAAACACGGCCCATTGGCCTTAGTTGATAATGATATGCCTGTTGTCATTCTTGCTCCTCAGGATGACATGCTTGATAAGCTCAAATCAAATATGGAAGAGGTTCAAGCACGTGGTGGTGAGCTGTTTGTATTTGCAGATGAAAATAGTGGCATTAAGGAGAAAGAGCGCCAACACGTCGTTCAAGTTCCGAGCGTTTCAGCACTATTATCACCAATCGTATACAGTATTCCTGTGCAGCTTTTGTCTTATCATGTCGCTGTACTACGTGGTACCGATGTAGATCAGCCGCGTAACTTAGCAAAGTCAGTTACGGTTGAATAATTCAATTTGATCTACACTTAAAAAGTGTATGAGAGTAATAAAGTTTCATACTAAGTAATAAAGTCTCATACTGAGTAATAAAGTGTAATACTGAATTGCTCAAAAAATCCACACAAGCTATGCTCTCAACAGCATGATGTGTGGATTTTTTTATGGCCAACTTTAAGAACACACAAAATCATGAACTCAAAATTCAAAAATGGATTAAAGAAGGACGAGGACAGGGTTTTGGAAATAGCTATAAACCTTGGCTCACAATTCGAGATGTGAGTTCAGAAGGTCGATCTCACCGAGTTTTTGGTCATAAAAGCCAAAGAACTCATCACCTTCTCTCTGATCTAGAACTTTCTACTTTTCTATTACTAGAATGGCATTCAACGACTATCGATATCCGAGAACAATATCCCTTAGACCTCGAACAAACTCTAGAAATTGCGAAGACAATTGGAATCCCTCACCCTAGATTTGGGAAACATTATCAAATCATGACAAGTGATTTTCTAGTGGATACACATAATTCAATAACACCTAAATTTGTAGTCCAAGTTAAATATTCAAATGCTCTCAATGATCCACGCACAATAGAAAAAATAGAAATTGAGCGACAATATTGGAAACAGCAAAACATACCTTTTTATATTTTTACCGAGCACCAAGTTCCTAAAACTGTCAGCCAGAACATTCAATGGTTGTACAGTTCAGTAAATACCATGGAACTGAGTGAACAAGATACGTTAGATAAACTTAACTTTTATTCAGATATTTTCATTAAACATAAATCTAAAAAGATTAATGAATTAGCGAGAATCATTGATCAAAAATATCATTTTGAGTTAGGTCAATCTTTAAGAGAAATTAGAGACTTGCTGGCTCAAAGGTATTTCATATTTGATCTTAATATTTCTTTTAAGGATTTGAATACAGATCATATTCAATTGGGCGAGCTTAATATTTGGAATGAGGTACTTCATGCTGAAAATCAATGAAGTATTAAGTTTCGAAAGCTCTTTATTTAGGATTTTAACTGTCCTACCTGACTCTGTGATTTGGATTAATCTTGACTTGGAAAATGCTTTTCCAATTGAAGTTAGTAGAACAGAAATCTTAAAAGGTTTGGAAGATGGCAATATCGAAAGAGCAATAGACCCACATGAGTCACTTGCTTTCATTCAGCCTGAGAAGGAATCAGTACAAGAAATAAAACGTGACCAAAATTATGCCCTTATTTATCCTCTGATCTCTCATGAATTATTTTATATTCCAGTACAAAGAGGAAAAATAATTAGTGAAATCATGAATCAACATGAAGTCACCAAACAGACTATTTATCGCTTAGCTCGCAGATATTGGCAAAGAGGACAAACTCCTAATGCATTGCTTCCTGATTACAGAAATAGTGGAGCTAAGGGTCAAAAAAGAACAGCTAAAGACAAAAAATTAGGTCGACCTCGTATCTATAATAGTGAACAAGGCATTAATGTTAATGAAGATATTGAAAAACTTTTCTATCGCACCATTAAATTATTCTTTTTAAAAGACAATAAACATTCACTCCCATTTGTATATCGAAAATTTCAAACCACATATAAAAATCTCTATCCCGATACAGCCGAATCAGATATTCCAACAATATGGCAGTTTAAGTATTACTACGAAAAAGAATTCAAAAAAATTGAAAGCGTAAAAGCTCGTATTGTTACATCCAACTACCACAAAGACTATCGTCCTTTGCAATCAACATCTAACGCTCAAGCCTTAGGCCCTGGTGCACGTTATGAAATTGATGCCACGATCGCTGATATTTATCTTGTTTCAAATTCAAATCCAGAAAGTATCGTTGGCAGACCCACCATTTACTTTGTGATTGACGTCTTCAGTAGATTAGTCGCAGGCTTTTATATCGGTTTTGAATCACCTTCATATTTAGCTGCAATACAAGCATTGAATATAGCGATGACCGACAAGGTTAAGTATTGTGCTGAGTATGGGATCTCAATTCAGCCAGAAGATTGGCCAGCTGTGGGTCTACCTGATGCTTTACTCGCGGATCGAGGAGAGTTATTAGGCTATCAAATTGAAGCCTTAGAGAAAACTTTGGCTGTAAGGCTTGAAAATGCGCCAGCTAGACGTGGTGATGCTAAAGGCATAGTGGAACAAGCTTTCAATACATATCAGGCTTATTTCAAAAAAGAAGGTAAGGGAAAAGGTATTGTTGAAGGCACAACTGTAAAAAAGACTGGTGGTAATGATTACCGTCAAGATGCCACATTAAATATTCACCAATTTACTGAAATCATTCTTGCTTGCATCATCTCGCATAATCAATTTCATGTGCTAAAAACATATGATCGTGAAGCAGATATGCCCAATGACTTACCAACTATTCCCTTACATTTATGGAATTGGGGTATTCAAAACCGAACAGGAAAATTGAGAAGTGTTCCAGAAGAAGCACTCAGAATCGCATTATTGCCACGTACTAAAATCACAATATCAGACCTAGGCATCAAAGCATTTGGTCTTTACTACCTAGCGAAAGAAGTACTTGATCTCGGTTGGTTACATCGTAAAACAGGAAGTTCTCGTCCTCAAAACCTTGAAGCCGCATATGATCCTTACTCAGTGAATAAAATTTATATTTTTCCGAAAGATAATAGTCTCGAATATTGGATAGGGTCTCTCTCCGATCGATCGAGAGAATTTAAAGATTGTACTTTGTGGGAAGTCAAAGAAAGGCAAAAAGCCCAAAAAGAGCACCTTGTACAACACGAACTAGAGGCTTCAAAAAAACGAAGAGAGCTTGAAGCTTTTATCAGTGAAAAACTTAAAACTAAGCTTCCGAAGAATCCAATTAAACCATCTCAACGAATCGCTGAAATAACTAAAAATAAAGCAAAAGAAAAAAATATTGAACGCAAAGCTAAGGTAAAACAGCAAGAAATATTGGATACAAATATTATTCCAATGCCTAAACTGAAAGCCTCAATTAAGCCTCAAGATGCTGAAGCGGTTCATTATCCAGACTTAACAGACGAATTATTTGGTGAGGATGACTAAATGACTTTGCCATTAAACTTTATTCAAGCACGTTACACACCTAGTTTTGGTGAATATAAAGACAATCCATTTATTGAGGCTCTACCACCAATCATGCAAGAAATTGCGGATATCAAAGCTAATCTGATTGGAAAGGTGGACTTTAACCCTGAAGATATTCTGAGATCTAAGAACGAAAGAATTCATCTTTCATCGCAACTTCTTCATCAATTTTTTCAACCCATTACTCGACATATTTCATTAGAACAAAAAATTGCAATTTTAATTCGTCAAGGCTATGTCGGACGCAATATTGCTGATGGGAAATTGCACCAACATTTGCAAAATGGTTATGAGCGTATTATGTCGGGAGATATTAATGCCTTTCGTTTTGATGCACCAAAATCTACAGCTTTAAGCTATTCACTGATCGGTTGTTCAGGAAGTGGTAAAAGCACAACCCTACAGCGAATTCTGAACCTTTATCCTCAAGTAATTTATCATGAAAAATATAACTTCACTCAACTCGTTTATCTCAAAATAGACTGCCCTCATGATGGCTCATTAAAAAATCTATGTTTGCATTTCTTTAAGGCGATTGATGTTGCATTAGGAACAGATTTTGAAAGAAAAGTGGCATTAAAAAGATTAGGAATCGAAGCTCTACTAAACTATATGCGTCAAATTACCAATACCTATGCTATTGGTGTACTTGTCATTGATGAAATCCAACACCTGAGTGTTAAAAATTCAGGTGGTGCTGAAAAAATGCTGAATTTCTTTGTCACCTTAATCAATGTTGTAGGTTTGCCAGTGGTTATGGTCGGCACACCCAAAGCCAAATTTATATTTGATGGAGATCTGCGTTCAGCACGTCGTGGGGCTGGTTTCGGAGCTGTTATATGGGAACCTATGAAGAACACTCCCCCATTATCAAATACCACGACGAGAACAGAATGGATGGCTTTTACCAATGCTCTATGGAAATACCAATGGCTAACCAATAAAGAACAACTGAGTGAAGAGATTCGAGATTGTTGGTATGAACTGTCTCAAGGCGTACTGGATATAGTCGTCAAACTTTTTGTTTTGGCTCAATGCCGAGCGATCATGACAGGATTAGAAAGAATAACGCCAAGTTTGCTTAGACAAGTCTATGAGGATGAACTCAAATTTGTCCATCCAATGATAGAAGCACTCAAGTCTGGAGATCCTAATCGCATCGCACTCTATTCTGACTTAACTATTCCATATGTGGACAAAACCTTACTTCTACTTCAGAAAAAAATAGAAGAAGAACAAGAAAAAGTTGAACAATATAACGGAAATGTACATGCACAAAGATTGCATAACCTATTGATTGCCACTGGATATCCAGAATCTAAAGTAATTTCTGTAATCAAAAAAGCCTTTGTCGATTTCCCTCATCTCAATATGCAAGAACTCATGCCTATCGTTTCTAATTGGCTCACTGAGGTCGAGGTGGATAAAGAAATCAAACCTGAAAAAATGAATCTCAGAAAAATAAAACAAAGTGAATGGGTGAGCTTACCGTCAGATGATTTAAGGTTTAAGTTTTCTCAAAAGCAAAAATCCCAAAATTTTTATGACGTTCTTCAATCGAGCGATTTAATTTTTGATACTCAAACTTGGGTGCAATCAATGTAATAGTGAAATTGGCATATTGAATTTTCCTACACCATATCCCAATGAATTAATTTATAGCACGATAGCTAGAGCTGGAATTCATCATGCCATTACAAGCCCTAAGCAATTACTTGAAGAAGTATTTGCTAATCGTAAGGTTATTGCCACGATTGATTTACCTAGCCATCTCATATGCCTGTTAACACATTTATCACCGAACTACACACTTGAAAAGATTGTTTATGAACATACTCTTTTTCCAATCCACGCTCTATTTTCTCCTGAAAATACACGGTTAAAATGCCTTCACTGGATGGGGAGTCAATCAAAAGGTTCTATCCATTTAGCATTAGGAGTTGCGGCATCCAAAGTTAAGCAGATAACAACGCATCGCTATTGTCACCATTGCTTAGAAGAACAATATCACCAATATGGAGAATTTTTTTGGTCAAGACTTTGGTACATTCAAGGCGCAAATTGCTGTAGCAAACATAAAGTTAAATTGTCAGAATTTTTACCACCAGCCCACTTGAATGGACGACATCAATTTATTCCTGCAAGTTTTATCCTAGATCGCAAGCAACCTTATACCCCTGCTCATGAGTTAGATCTAATGGTGAGTAGACGTGTTGATGAACTCTTAAAACTTCCTCCAACATCATCGCCTACCTTTCATCAATGGAGTCAATTTTATCAACGTGTTGCAAAGCGGTTAGGTTTCAACAAAGGTTCTAAACACACTGATCATTCAAAAATTTATTCAGCCGTTATAAAAATATGGGATCTAAAATGGTTACAGCAACATCACCTAGATGAACTGAAGTCCGAAACAAGTTGGCTTAAAGCTATCTTTAGAAAGCATCGTAAGTCATTCAGTTATCTTGAGCATATTATCGTCTTAGAGACGTTTTTACCTAAAGGCTGGACATGGGTAGCCATTCTGGATGAAATTCATCAATTACCTGCTAAGCACTCGAATACTAATACACCTAGTGAAAGAACTAAATGTAAAGACATATTGATGCTCAAAGAAAAACGTAATGAATGGATGTCTTTAATTAAAAATTTTGGAATAAAGCCATCTAGAGTCAAAAATGCAGCCTTATATGCATGGCTTTATCGCAATGATAAAACTTGGTTACTCACAAAAAATAAAAGCTTTCACGCTTTGCCCGCAAGTATTCCCATGAAAGTAGATTGGCCTCTGAGGGATTGGCACATGGTGAGGCGATTATTCAAAATATTCTATCAATCATTAGACGATTTGAGTTTACCTAGGCAATCTAGAAACTGGTATCTCAAGCAACTACCGCAACACTCCACCGTAGAGAAAAACCTATATCAGCTGCCCTTAACACATAAATTTTTGAGTACTTTTTCAGAAGATATTAGCTCATATCAAATCCGAAGAATTACTCGAACCATTATTCAATTTCAAAAAATTAATCAACACCAAGCGAGTTGGCAATTATTACGATATTCGGGATTAAGTGAAGAACGATTAACAAATGAAGCACTCAAATTCCTAAATCAAATTAAAAGGATTAATCATGGCTAAGATCAGTCACATCGCTAAGAATATGAAAATAAAAAAGATTGGTTCTTTGTTTAAAAAACATAACTCAGGCAGTTGGGCAATAAATCTAGCTTTGGAAAATGAAAATAAAATACCTGAGACGACTTTCACTAATTTTTCTAATGCAAAATTATTAAGAAAAAATAGCCACATCAACCCCACTCAAGAATATGCCAAAGGCTACAATTTACGCTTTAAAATTAGTTCAACTCGAGATTGGCTATCTTCTGTCAATAATACAAACTTACCGAAAGGAAAGTTTCTAGAACATTATTTCTTGTTTGATGCAGTCCGTGTGGATCAATTCGGTCAGCCAATGTCCGAAACCATCAAAATTAAGCTCCCTCAATTTGAACTTGCTCGATCTCTGTTTTTCTACACTCCATATTTAGCAAGATCAGCAATCATAGAGAATAGTTTGAGTATCGATTTCGATATTGCTTCAAATCGAGATCACTACCTCATCAATATTTTACCAGCCTGTTCATACCCAATTTCGCATTTCAATGATTCAGGTATCCGACGGATCTTATCTTGGATTCTTCTCGATCCTGATATTCGACAATCTTTTGAAAGTATCAGTCAGTTTTGTACCAAATATGGCTATGACGTTGACCAATATCGTATATGGAGTTTTTGTTTTAATCCCCCTCAACTCAATGGAGTGATCTTTGATTCATATGGCTATTACAAGGCTGAAACTTCTGAGTTTTTTGTCAATGAAATATCAGGTTTCGAAAGAATCTCAAGCCGAATTTCGAAAGAAGTTGAGTTCTATAGCGATAAATTCATTGAGTCTAAATCAGGCGGTAAAGGTGAAAACTCTTCAGGAACTAAAAATAACGGAAAAGAACCGACCATCAAAGATGACGAGGATGGCAATAGTGATGATGTTCAAATCATTGATGTTGTACCGACACACTTCGACTTCCTAGAAGCCATTGAAACAAGGAAAACTTCTAAAAAAACTAGGCATAGAAATCATGGTACAAAAGATCAAGACTTACCATCCACTAATGCGACATCGGAAGTTAGCACCAACGAGCCTATTTCTGAGGGTACTATCCCCTCTGCTGAATTTAATGGTGTTGAAGATGAAACTGAAGATCTTCATTTGTATCTTGATCGTTTCTCTGCATTTCAACAAATGATTGATTTGTTTTGCAAGGAAAACACAGTTAAAAATTCTACCTTTCAACTCCATAAATTACCCAACATTCAAGGTCACTCCAAACATATAAAAACTGATGGAAATCCTAGATGTGTCGCAGAAGTTAGCTTCCAATTTAATGGTCAAAATATTGTGATCTTAGAGGTAGATACTTCTGATAATAAAAAGCCTCTTTCAACTCGTGTCTTATCACTTAAAGACATGAATCAATGGAACCAAACTGATCGTGCCAAAGTTCTTGAGCTTGTCGTCACTCAATGTTTGCGTTGGCCAAAAGGAATTTTTAAAAATATTTGCTATAAAAATAGTACATTAAATCACCCTAGGATGAATTCAAAGCATCAGGAAATATCCGAACAAGAATTAGAAGGATGGATGAAACGGTTAGAATCTTTGTTGACAAAGTAAGTGAGTTAATTTTGCTAAATCTAGAATTTCCTGGTATCCTGGCTATTATTTATTTGCTTTTGATGTTGTATGTCTAGCCCTTTAAAATTTCTCGATTTATTTGCTGGTGCTGGAGGCTTGTCTGAGGGATTTATCCGTGCTGGCTTCAAACCAGTCGCCCATGTCGAAGCAGATGCTTCAGCCTGCTATACGCTTAAAACGCGACAAGCATTCCATTGGCTAAAAAAAAATAATGCTTTAGACATCTATTCAAAATATTTAAAAAATGAAATAACACGTCAAGAACTTTATGATACTGTCCCCTCCACCGAAATAGATTCAGTAATCAATGAATTTATTGGTCCCGATACTCTTAAATCAATCTTCAAAAAAATTGATATCCTATTGGAGAATACCAAACTAGATCTTATTGTTGGTGGTCCACCTTGCCAAGCTTATTCTCTAGTTGGACGCTCACGCAGTAACATGGTTAATGATCCTCGCAATCACCTATATAAATACTATGCAGAATTTTTGAAAAGATATAAGCCTAAATATTTTGTTTTTGAAAATGTACTTGGACTATTAACCGCTAAAGATCCAAATGGTGAGTTTTATTTCGAGAAAATGAAAAGTCTATTTATCGAAATAGGTTATTCAATTGAATATAAAACTTTATCAGCAAGTGAGTATGGTGTTCTTCAAAATAGAAAGCGAATCATTTTGGTAGGAAAAAGAGGACATCGTAGTAAAAAATCTTTTTACCCTGAGATTGAAAAATGGACTCCTGAAGCAACCGTTTGGGATCTACTCAAAGATCTTCCTAAAATAAATGCTGGTGGAGGTAAATCATCCCCATTAGAGTCGACCTCTGAACCATCGCAATGGCTTAAAGATGCTCAGATATCAACTGATCTTCCTTTAACTTGGCATGAAGCACGTCCACACTCTGAGCAAGATCTAGAAATTTATAAGCACGCTGTTAATTTATGGGATACTGAAAAAAGACGTCTCCATTATGACGATTTACCTGAATACTTAAAAAGTCATAAAGGGCGTAATTCTTTTGTTGATCGTTTTAAAGTGGTTGCTGGAGATTTGACCGCCTGCCATACTGTTGTTGCACATATCTCTAAAGATGGACATCATTATATCCATCCTGATATAGAACAAAATCGTTCATTAACACCTAGAGAAGCAGCAAGAATTCAAAGTTTTCCTGATGATTATTATTTTGAAAATGTTTCAGGAAAGCCAGCACGTACAAGTGCCTTTAAACAGATTGGAAATGCAGTACCTGTTTTACTTGCACAGAAAATTGCCGAAAAAATATTAGAGGGATGGTAATGGAAAACGCTATGGTATCAGATAAATCTAATGAAAATTTAGAGGGGATTGAAAAAACTGCTAAGACAGTTGAGGAAACTAATCTTGAATTAAGTTTTGATCCAAAAACTATTCAGCACTTAGGTGTATCTCTTTATTCACAATTGCCTAGTGTATTATCAGAATTGGTATCTAATTCATGGGATGCTGATGCAGAAAATGTAACTATCTCATTTAATAATGAAAATGAAAAAGAAATTATTTATTTGGATGATGGTCATGGAATGACATTTGACGAATTAAATGACAAATATCTAGTAATTGGTAGAAATCGTCGCGAAGAAACTTCAATGTCCCCTAAGGGACGAAAACCAATTGGCAAAAAAGGTCTTGGTAAACTTTCAGTATTTGGAATATGTGACCTTGTTACAGTAATATCGGTAAAAAATAAATTAAAAAATAGTTTTACTATGAACCTAAAAGAAATTTTAAGTTCATCTAGTGGCACATATACTCCTATTATTAATTTAAAAAACGAAGCGACTGAAGAATTAAACTCTACGAAAATTATTCTGCAAAATATCAGACGAAAAACTGATTTTGATACACTTAATATTGCTATTAGTTTAGCTAAGAAGTTTACAATTTTTGATCAACTTAATGTCACGCTCGAAGATTCTAATTTGAAAAAAAAAGAGCCTTTTATTTTAGAAGATGGAAAGTTATTAATTACTAATGAATTAAAATTTAATGGACTAAATGAACAATTTTCTTGGGATTTTCCTGAAACAAGTTTAACAAACCATGAATATACTAATAAAGCCTTAATTACTGGAAAAATTATTACCACTAAAACGCCTATTAGTTCACAGGACATGAGAGGTATTTATTTAACGTCTAGAGGTAAGATTGTAAATCAAGCAGAGTTTTACGGAGCTCGTGATAACGATCAATTTCATACCTATGTTACAGGTTATTTAGCCATCGACTTTATTGATGATGAAGATGAAGATCTTATCTCCACAGATCGTCACTCTTTAAATTGGGAGAATGACTTAACAAAAGAATTAAAAGAATATCTTCAAGAAATCATTAAAAAACTAAATAATGAATGGAGAAAAAAAAGGGGTGAAGAAAGATCTAAAGAGTTGGCAAAACAGAATGTTGATGTTCAAAAATTTGTTGAAACTTTGCCCTCTCATCAACGTGAATTAGGGAAAAAAATAATAGACCCGATTCTTTTTGCTCCTAATATTGATAATGATACGGCATTAGATGTTACTAAAAATGTGATTGCTAAATTCAATAATGAAGATTTTAAGGAGTATGCTCATAGCATTGTTGAATTAGATATTAATGATGATAATAAGGTTGAGTTAATTAGATTATTAAATGATTGGAGAGTAATTGAAGCTAAACAATATGCAGCATTAGCAGAAACACGTATTGAAGTTATTAAACAATTTGAACAATGTATTGTTCAAAATACTAAAGAAGTTCCCACCCTCCATAACTTTTTAAAAGAGTTCCCATGGTTGATTGACCCTAGAATTTTGGAATTTCAAGATGAGGTAAGATACTCCCAGATATTAAAACAACAATATCCAGATGAGGAGTTAGAAGGGAAAGATCGTAGAATTGACTTTTTGTGTTCTAATTTATTAGGGCAAGTATTATATATAGTTGAAATTAAAAGAAGCCAGTATCAGATTGATGAAAAATCTTTAGAACAAGCATATGAATATCAGGCATTTATTAAAGAAAAATACGCAACTGATACATCAATATCAAATGTTGTTTGCTATATAATAGGTGGTACAAAGAAAGATGATTTTAAAACAAGAAATAAACTTTTAACGTATCAAAGATCTGGTGAAGTATTCGCTAAAACCTATGAAGAGTTATTACAGCAATCAAAAACTTATCATAAAGAATTTATTGATAAGCATAAGGAATTAAATTCTTAGAATTTATTTGGAAGTAGATTTATTGGGTTTACTTCCAGTTTTTCTGCAATTCCATAAATTTTTTCTAAAGTAGGGTTTACTTCTCCCCTTTCAATCCGTCCTAAATAGCTACGATCCATGTTACAGAGCAATGCTAATTGCTCTTGTGATATGTTTCTTTCTTTTCTGTATTTGCGAACCAATTGCCCAAATTGAATAGTAAGTTCTGACATAAACATTCAAATGCTTAAAAAACAGAACTATCACTATTTGAGGACTATATATCCACGGACTATAATCCTCTTTTTTATTTTTTCTAGTTTTTTATCATGAAACAAATTGCTTCGCCTATCTTCCAATCTTTTGTAGTACTTCTATCTCATAATCAGATCGATGGATGGACATCAAACGAAATTTGGAACAACTTGCATCTTTCAAATGATGAAAAGGAAAAAATCAACCAGCAACAACTGTATAGACTTCTGAGAAAACTGGTACGACAAGGGCACTTGGTCAAACATATTCATTCTGACAATCCAAGGCTTTCAACATTTGTTGAAACAGAAAGCATGCACGAATTTAGAAAGCAATTTGATTTAATATCAATTAAAAGTGATTCAAAAAAACTTAATTTCAAGACTAATGAATTAAAAGAAAAGCAAAAAACTTATGAAAATCAAATTAAAGCTTCTGAACAAGCCCTTATAGAATTTCCAGAACTTAAAACTGAAATATTAAGGAGAAAAAACCAATTACTTCAAGATATTGAAAAACTGAAAGCTTACACTGACTTTCTAACATCATTGATATAATATGAAAATAAATTAAACGAGCCTAGAGTTTCATTTCAGTATGAAACTTTATTACTCCATAAAAAATAAAAATGGAAGAAAAGATAGAGCTGAGTATGAAACTTTATTTTTTCTTCCTTTGATTGGTAAGTCAAAATATCAATGAGATACGGTTTGATCAGTATGAAACTTTATTACTCGCCTACAAAAAGATCGATAATGAAAATTATCGGTCTTTTTTTTATCAAATGAAATATCTTATCAGTGCATGTTTAGTCGGACATCCAGTTCGCTACGATGGTCAACATTGCCTTCAACAAAAAATTAAAATGCTCATTGATACCGATCAGGCCGTCGTAATCTGCCCTGAAATTTCTGGAGGACTTAGCACTCCCAGAGCCCCTGCTGAAATTCAAAAAGGAACAGGCTCCGATGTTTTGAGTGGCCATGCAAAAGTATTTGATCTTTCGGGAAAAGATGTTACCGAAGCATTTATTTTAGGTGCCAAACAGACCTTAGCTTTTGCGAAAAAACATGGGATTACTCATGCGATTTTGAAAGCTAAAAGTCCATCATGTGGTTTTGGTCAGATTTATGATGGCTCTTTTTCGGGGTCAAAAATAAATGCGGACGGTGTTACAGCAGCGCTTTTAAAGCAACATGGTATTCACATCATGACTGAAAAAGAATTTCTAGATCAGTTAATGAAATAAAATCAGCTACTTAATCACATCATCGTCATATTCATGTTTTTTAAGGTGAGCTTTGTCACGCGTCGCCCAATAACTCGCCAAGATGGGTCCCGAAATATTGTGCCATAAACTAAAAATCGCACTTGGAAGTGCTGTAATGGGTGTTGCCGCAAAATGAACCGCAGCTAAAGCAACGCCTAAGCCAGAATTTTGCATCCCTACTTCTATCGAAACTGCTTTAGCATCTGCTTGATTAAGCTGCAATAATTTTGCAGCCCAATAACCTATAAAATATCCTAATCCATTATGTAAAATTACAACAGCAAGGATCAGTAACCCTGACTGTAAAATTTGCATTTTGCTTCCAGCAATAATCGCAGCCACAATCAATACAATCGCGATGACTGAAACCATAGGCATCATTGCGATATATCGATCTATTTTTTGCTTAAATAGGCCGCTCACGATCACCCCTAAAATGATAGGGAACAAAATCACTTGCATTACCGATACAAGCATTGCTACCGCATCTATATCGATCCACTGACTCGCTAAGAGATAAAAAATCAATGGTGTCAGCAAAGGTGCTAACATCGTTGAAACTGAGGTACACGCGACGGACAAAGCCACATTTGCCTTTGCCATATAAGCAATGACGTTAGATGCTGTACCTCCGGGACAACATCCAACAAGGAGTACGCCAACGGCAATTTCAGCGGGTAATCGAAATGCTATGCACAATCCCCATGCCAATAATGGCATCACTATAAATTGAGCACTCACGCCAACGGCAACCGCCTTAGGCTGGCTGAAAACACTTTTAAAATCTTCCCACGACAGGGTCATTCCCATGCCAAACATGATAATCCCGAGCATCCAAGTGATATAAGACTTAAGCCAAATAAAAGCTTCTGGCATATACATGGCAATTCCTGCAAATAGGAGTACCCACAGCGCAAAGGTTTTCTGCACGAATTGATTGCTAGCTTTCATTTAGAAGTTCACTTGTTGGATTAACGACGTATGATCTTGAGCCATGCCTTTAAATGGTCTGCGCTGAGTGTCTGAGAGTCATCAGTTCTTTGGCGTAAATTCGTTTCACACCTTGTGCAAGCATTTCTTGCCATGCATGTTGCAACGAACCATTTAAATCGATGCCTTTAGTCGCATCTGACACGACATAACTGTTAAAACCTAATTTTGCAGCATCAATTGCCGTCCAAGCCACACAAAAATCAGTGGCGATCCCGACAATGAAGATGTCACGAATTCCACGCTCACGCAGATAACCTGCTAAGCCAGTCGATGTTCGATGATCAGCTTCTAAAAAGGCAGAATAACTATCAATATGTGGATGAAAACCTTTACGAATGACCAACTGCGCTTTGGATATATTCAAGTCTGGATGAAAATCTGCATCATGTGTACCCTGCACACAATGTGAAGGCCATAACACCTGGCGGCCATAAGCTAATTCAATCGTCTCATAAGCAGACTTTCCAGGATGATTTTCAAAAAATGAAATATGGTCTTGAGGATGCCAATCTTGGGTAAGGACAACATTGTCAAAATGCCGAGCAAGTGAATTAATGGTTGGAATAATTTGATCTGAATTTGCTACCGCCAAATTTCCCCCAGGGGTAAATCCATTCTGAACATCAACAACGATAAGTGCACTTTGTTGTGGTTGGAACATCCTTTTCAGCTCCCAATATTTTTAAAATTGTTAGGGACTATTGCATAGGATCAAGAGAACTACAATTGCTTGAGTTGAAAATTTGATATCAAAATTCTATAAAAAAAGCCTGCATCAAGCAGGCTTTAATCTATGTTTTTGTCTTAATTCTGGATACGACGTACCAACATTAACATGAAGATTGCAGAAATAATAATACAAGGGATTGCTGCAGAGATTACGCCTGCTGCACCAAATCCAGCCGTTAATAATGATCCTGCAATTGCTGGCCCAAGCATAGCACCGATACGACCTACTGCTGATGCAACACCAACACCTGTACCACGTACTTCTGTTGGGTACACAATACCACCAAATGCGTAAAGCACACCTTGACAGCCAATCACGAAAGCACCAACCAATGCTGAAGCCAAATACATTTGTGTGAGTGAGCTTGCTGCATTCAACGCAAGAAGGCCAGCCAAAATACCACCGTACATTAACAAGATCACATAAGCTTTTTTCCAGCGGTCAGTTAATACACCTAAAATCACAGTACCTACAGTAGCACTTACCATGAAGTAGAATTGCGCTGTCGCACCTTCTTTTCTTGAGAAACCTAATTCTTGGAATAGAGAAGGTAACCAGCTGAGCATGATGTAAACCACCATGAGCGTGAAGAAATAGCTACACCAGATGAACATCGTACGAAGAAGATTCTGTGAATTAAACAAATCTTTAAACGAACCTTGTGGAGCTTCTGCAATTTCAGCTTCAGTTCTATTTTGCGTTTTCAAGAATTCTTTAGATTCAGGTAAGAACTTCATCATTACTGGAATAACAATTAATGGTAATAAACCACCAAGATAGAAAATATTTTTCCAGTTAGCACCGAAATCTGTACTTGCAATTAAAGATAAGATCGCAGCACCGACAGGCATACCGCAATACATTAGCCCTACAGCACGACCACGATTTTGTGGGGTTACAGCTTCAGAAGCCAAAGTGATGAGAATTGGCATTGCTGCACCTAGTCCTGCACCTGCAAGGAAACGTACAGCCAATAAACTGTTAAAACTATTTACCCATACCGTACATAGAGTGAATACAGCGAAAACAGCAACAGACCAAATTAAAACTGTTTTACGACCAATACGGTCCGCAATACGCCCACCTACCAGTGCCCCAGGTAACAGACCTAAAATACCAGCACTAAAAAACACACCTAATTGTGAACTATCTAAACCAAAATGTTCACGAATACCCGCAGCTGCAATACCTGCAGCCTGAATATCTAAGCCTTCAATTACTGCAATGAGGAAGCAGATACCTACCGTCAAAATTGCATGTTTGTTACTTACTGATTCTTGCATTGAACTTCCCTCACTCATCAGCATTTGAGTCCGATGCCCGATTATCTATGTAAGTCAATGAAAGTGAGAGTTATCAAATGGTGTAATAAAATGTAATCAAAATAAGATTAAATTTCATACCTCTTGCCAACCAAAATAAATTCTAGTCTTCAAAACGATTAATTATTTTTTTTATTTAGGAAAAAACCAAGAAAAATCTATTATAAAATCTATAAGTATTAGAATAATTTAACCTTTAAGTAAAAAAAATAAGACGTTTTATAAATTATAATAATCACATAATTTAAAAATTATTAGTCTATTCACCTGTATATACATACATCTTAAATCTGATGTAAGTGATATAAGCTATTAATTCAGGGTAAATTGGTCAGATTTTAGTTCGAATTTTCATTTTTATCCGCAATACTTTCATAGACGAACATCTATCTTCACTGTAATTTAAATGCCTAACCATAAGGTCTTAAAATTGCTTTTTTTAAAAAAAGTTACTTGTTTTAACTAAACTTTTTTTTGACTGAAGTGAATTCATATTGTTCTTATTGGTAGCTTAGTTCATAATTTGCATACGCATTATCCAGTATGCAGGCATATTGGATCGTGATATAAATCAAAATACATACCCATCCAAACTTCGCTTCTCAACCTTCACTGGATGGAAAAATAGGATCGTGTTTTAAAATGACTACTCAGCAAGCTCAGGTAATTCAAGGCTCAATCGTCGCAATCGTCACTCCAATGTTTGAAGATGGAACTGTTGATTGGAAGGGTCTCGAGAAGCTTGTTGAATGGCACATTGAACAAGGTACAAACAGTATCGTTGCCGTGGGAACAACAGGTGAAGCTTCGACCTTAAGCATGGCTGAACACACTCAAGTGATCAAAGAAATCATTCGTGTGGCCAATAAACGCATTCCAATTATTGCCGGCACAGGCGCAAACTCAACGCATGAAGCGATTGAGCTTACCAAAGAAGCTAAAGAGCTTGGTGCAGATGCTGCACTTTTAGTAACGCCATATTATAACAAACCGACTCAAGAAGGCTTGTATCAGCATTACAAAGCAATTGCTGAAGCTGTTGATTTACCGCAAATTCTTTATAACGTACCTGGCCGTACTGGCGTTGATATGAGCAATGAAACTGTAGTTCGTCTTGCTGATATTCCTCAAATCGTAGGGATTAAAGATGCAACAGGTGATGTTCCTCGCGGTGCTGAGCTTTTAAAAGCACTTGAAGGCAAAGATATGGTGGTCTATTCAGGTGATGATGCAACAGCATATCAACTGATTGAGCATGGTGCGAAAGGTAATATTTCTGTGACCGCTAACGTTGCTCCAAAGCAAATGAGCCAAGTGTGTGCCGCTGGTTTAGTGGGTAATGCAGCTCAAGCAAAAGCAATTAATGATCAAGTTGCAAATTTACACGAAATTCTATTTTGTGAATCAAACCCAATTCCTGTGAAATGGGCACTTCATGAAATGGGATTAATTGGTACAGGTATCCGTTTACCACTTACTCCATTAGCAGAACAATATCGAGCTTCACTGCGTGATGCATTAAAAGCTGCGAGCATTATTTAAAGAAGAGTTTAACAACTATGCAACTACGTTTTGGTTTACCCCTTGCCCTTTCAGCCCTCAGCATGGTCGGTTGTAGTACGATTGGTATCGATAATGGTTCACTCGATTATAAAAAATCTACTGCACAAGCCCCGCTTAAATTCCCTGAAGGTTCAATGGTTAGACCAGCAACACCGCTTTATCCAGCGCCTGTTGTTGAACAGCTTGCAATAGACAATGCGCCACAAATGGTTAATAAGCGAGGTAATCGTTTTGAGCTACCTCGTCCTAATGTGGCACCAACCGTTTCTAATCCTGTTGAGAGTGAACAATCAACTGCTGTCGGTCGTCCACAACTTTTAACTGATGGAAATGGCAATCCGTTGATCAAAATTGACGGAAATTCTGCTACAATTTGGCAATACACAATCGCCACCCTCAGTAGCCTCAACTACAACTTTGTCAATCAACCTAAGAATCCCCATTCCGCGACAATTCAAGTGGATGGTGAAAGTTTAGTGCTTAAACTGACATCTGTAGGTTCGAGTCATACCTTGGCCGTGTTTACCCCAACTAACGCGTTTGCAGACAAACAAAAAGCTGCGAGCCTGTTAACCCAGATTTATCAAAACTGGCCAGCCTAGTCGTTCTAGGCATATTTTTTCTGAAAAAGGTTCCACCATGTTAAAACAAACCTTGCTCTATACTGGTAAAGCTAAATCCGTTTATGAAACCGATAGTGCAGACCACCTGATTTTAGTCTTTCGTGATGATGCCTCAGCATTTAATGGCGAAAAAATCGAACAGCTAGATCGCAAAGGTAAGGTGAACAACCGTTTTAACGCCTTTATCATGGAAAAACTTGCAGCTGCAGGTATCGAAACTCATTTCGAAAAACTTTTAACACCAAACGAAGTTTTGGTTAAAAAGTTAAACATGATTCCAGTTGAATGTGTAATCCGTAACTATGCAGCTGGTTCGCTTTGCCGTCGTTTGGGTGTTGAAGAAGGTTTAGAACTTACACCACCTACATTTGAATTATTTTTCAAAGATGACGCTTTGGGCGACCCAATGGTGAATGAATCTCAAGCCATTGCTTTAGGTTGGGCTACTGCTGAACAACTTGAGCGTATGAAAGAGTTAACTCACCAAGTAAACGTGGTGTTAAAAGATCTTTTTGCTCAAGGCAACATGCTTTTAGTTGATTTTAAACTTGAATTTGGTGTGTTCCATGATCGTATCGTTCTTGGTGATGAATTCTCTCCAGATGGTTGCCGTCTATGGGACAAAGATACCAAGAAAAAATTAGATAAAGACCGTTTCCGCCAAGGTTTAGGTGGTGTGGTTGAAGCTTATGAAGAAGTTGCTACACGTATCGGTGTTGACCTTTCTGATATCTAAATCAAAATTTAGATAAAATGAAGCCGAGTCATATGACTCGGCTTTTTTGTATCTGTTGATATTATTTTTATATTTTCAAATTGTTGTTATACATTCATTATTTTTGTTAAGTCGCATTACCAATGCTCTCTCCTCATTGGTAATGCTATTAATTTATCGAATCGATATTTAAATAAGATGACAAATCTGGGGTTTTGATCATTAAAAAACTCAATTGTTTTTTTTGTTTTTAAATTTACACCCATTAATCGAATAAATTAATGCTATTTATTAAAATGATCGTTTTTACAATATTACTAAGTTCAACTAATATATTTTTATACCAGGCAACTACAGGAGTTGGTGGCTCAAGAGAGAGACTGTAGTTGCCGACCAGATGAATCGCTTTTCGCCCAGCTTCCCATAGAACTGGGCTTTTTTTTATTGTTGTTGCTGCTCTTGCTGCCAACGTCGCTGCTGTAAACGCTCTGCTTCGACTTCACGCTTATTACGAGCTGATTCGTACAATTTGGTGCCTTTCAGCTCTGGAGGCATATAATCCTGCAACACGAAATGTTCTGGATAGTGATGTGGATATAAGTAATCTACACCATATCCCTGCTCTTTCATTAACTTGGTTGGAGCATTTCTTAAATGCAATGGAACTGGAAGATTTGACGTACGTTCAGCCAACTCTAATGCTTTATTGATTGCTAAGTAAGTGCTGTTACTTTTCGCGCTTGTGGCCAAATACACTGCACATTGTCCTAAAATAATACGGCATTCTGGCATCCCAACCGCTTGAACGGACCTAAAACACTCCCCAGCCAATAACAACGCATTAGGATTAGAATTTCCAATATCTTCCGAAGCGGCTATCAACATCCGACGCGCAATAAAGACTGGATCTTCCCCCCCTTTTAACATTCTCGCCATCCAATATAGTGCAGCGTCAGGATCACTTCCACGAATTGATTTAATGAATGCTGAGACTAAATCATAGTGCTGCTCACCAGATTTGTCATATCGCGCAATATTTTGTTGAGCTACTTTCACCACGATGGCATTGGTGACAATATTTTCAACATCTGCTTCAAATGTGCTCGCAATGAGATCCAATAAATTCAGTGCTTTACGAGCATCACCTGAGGCAAATTGAATTAATGCATCATATTCTTCGATGTGAATATGACGGTCTTTCAAAAATTGGTCTTGCTTGAGTGCACGTTCAATTAAATGTTGAATATCATGCTCAGATAATGCATTCAGCGTATACACCTGACAGCGCGACAACAAAGCATTATTGACTTCAAAAGAAGGATTTTCTGTGGTTGCACCAACCAGAGTAATCTTGCCTTTTTCTACTGCGCTCAGTAAGGCATCTTGTTGAGATTTATTAAAACGATGAATTTCATCAATAAAAACCACTGGCACAATGAGATCACCACTTTCCCCAATGATTTCTCGAAGCTCTTTAACACCAGTGTTGAGTGCAGACAAGCTAATAAAAGCACGATCTACAGCTTGAGCTAACAATAGCGCAATGGTGGTCTTGCCGACGCCTGGAGGCCCCCAAAAAATAATCGAAGGTAAATGTCCTTGGTCAATCATTTGACGTAAAGGTGCGTCTTCACCAAGTAAATGATCTTGTCCGATAATCTCAGACAAATCACGTGGACGTAAGCGTTCAGGTAGCGGAATTTGTGTATCGGACATATTTTTTATAGATCTCAAAGTGCTGTTGACTAGTCTACTATGTAATAGTCAAATTCCAATATTAATAGTCAAAACAACCATCACTATTCAACATTTTTCATTTTACTCAGATTCAAGTTTTGCTTTTAATTTGAATAAATAAGCTTGCGGTCCATCTTCTATTCCCCAAATTGTGCCATCCTTCGCTTCATGCAAGTCTCTTACTCGAACCCCCATATCCAAGCGCTGAATTTCTCGTACAGGTTCAGATTGTGGATCTACCACAATAATGGCTTTCGATGATAATCCACCGATTAAGGCTTTGTTCTTCCATTGTGGAAAATAGTTAGATTTATAAAAAATCAGACTCGAGGGTGAAATCACTGGAGACCAATCAAGTTTAGGGGCTATAAATTCAGGTCGCGTTTCATGATTCGGAATCTGTTTCCCATCATAGTGATCACCATTAGATACAATTGGATAGCCATAATTCTTACCTTTTTCAATAAGATTGAACTCATCGCCACCTTTAGGGCCCATTTCTGCCACCCACAAACGATTTTGATGATCAAATGCCATACCTAAAGGATTACGATGACCTAAACTCCAAATCTGCGCTGAGACACCACCTTGTTTGGCAAATGGATTAGATTCTTGAGCACGACCATCATCATACAAATATACAATTTTACCTAGATTAGACTGCATATCTTGTGCAGGCTGAAACTTCTGCCGTTCCCCTGAACTAATCCATAAATTCGCTTGCTGGTCAAACACTATACGATGTGCATAATGCCCCTGACCCGACACTTTAGGGACTTGCTCCCATATGCGTTCGATATCCGTCAGTTTCGGTGCTTCGATATTCGATAAATCCAATTTCGCTCGGATTACCACTGCACCAAACAATCCATTTTTTTCTTCGGCATAACTGAGATATAACCAAGCGTTATTATTGAAATTAGGATGAATCGAAACATCACCTAACCCACCTTGTCCGCCATAAGCAACTTGAGGCACACCAGCCACGTTAAAACTACGTTTTGATTGTGGGTCAAACAACTTAAGTATGCCTGACTTTTCTGTAATTAACAGTTGACCATTTGGTAAAGTTGCTATCGCCCATGGTTCATCAAATAGAGCAATTTTTTCAACTTGATATCGTTGTTCTTGAGCTTTTGAATTCTCGTTTTTGACTGTTGATTCCTGCGGATTCTGTGCTTCAGTGGCTTTATTTTGATTGGCATGACACGCCACTATGATTCCGCTCAAACCAACAATCCAAATTAGTTTTGCAGCTTTTAACATGCCTTTCCCTTTTTAAATCCTTGAATATCAGTCTCAAGGATTAAACGGCAATGATCATTTTAAAAGTGTTTTTATATTACAAAATATGTGTAGTCTAGCAATTGAATGTACTAGCGTACCCACCGCACGATGTATTCATCTATTTCATTTTCATTAACAAGCTGTTCAGATATACAACGACCTGCTACAGATTTTCGAGCACTAATCACACTTTGTTTATTGCCTGTCACCAAGTGATGCCAATTCGGTAGCTTTTTACCTTCATTAATACGTCGATATGCACAACTCGAAGGTAGCCATCGTATTTGTTGTAATTTTTCAGGCGTTAACTGAATACAGTCAGGTACATGCACCTGACGATTTTCATAATCTGAACAATGCCCCGTCTGACAATCTAGAAGTTTGCACGCAACTTTGGTATATGCGATTTCTTCGGTTTCATCATCTTCTAATTTAACCAAACAACACATACCACAACCATCACACAGTGCCTCCCATTCTGCTTGGTTCATTTCAAACAGTGAATAATGTTTCCAAAATTCAGGGCGTAAAGATGTGCTCATGATTCAGCTAAATATCAAAAATTTGAGTCAGTATATCACTAATAATTCTCATAAAATTTCATCAATCTCAGTTACAGTTGATTAACTAAAGAATATCAATACTCTACGTTAAAATACCCTTTGTATACATTTTGCTCAGTTAATTTTCTTATACTGAATGAACATTAATAAAAATTTATGGAGAATCAAAATGTTCCGTTGGGCGATTATTTTTGCAGTGATTGCATTGATAGCAAGTTTGCTAGGGTTTGGTGGTGTAGCAGGCTTATCTAAAGATTTCGCAATTATCTTACTTGTGATTGCAGTGATTCTCGCAATTGTAGGCTTTATCTCAAGAGGCAAAGTCTAGTGTTCTAAATCACTAGATTAAATTGAAAACACAAGATTGATGAAAAGAAGAAGGTACTCCTTCTTCTTTTTTTATTTCTTTTTATCTGTTCATTGATACGCGTTTTATATATTCCAATCTTTCATAAATTCTCACATTTGATTTTACTTTCTTAATGCAAATTCATCACTTCGGAAAACATTTATGCTTTAATCTTTGCTGATTTTCATAAACGAAAGGACTTTCAATAATGACTTCAGCAATTCAAACAAGAGAAATTCAGTATAAAGCGGCAGATGGTACTCAATTGATTGGTTATTTTGCCGCACCTGAAAACTCTTCAGGAGCTGCAGGTATTATTGTAGCCCCAGAGTGGTGGGGTCGTAATGAATATACAGAACAACGTGCTCGAGAACTTGCAGAACAAGGATATGCTGCTTTTGCCATTGATATGTACGGCGACAAAAAGGTAACCACTGAAGCTTCTCAAGCAAATGAGTGGATGATGCAAACTTTCGCACAGCCTGAAACGATTGTACAACGCGCTACAGCTGCGTTAGACACTTTATCTGCACAGCCTGAAGTTGACGCAACTCGATTAGCTGCGATTGGTTTTTGTTACGGCGGAAAAGTTGTTTTAGATCTTGCTCGCTCTGGTGCGAACTTAAAAGCAGTTGCTACCTTCCATGCTAATTTATCTGCGCAAACACCTGCTCAACAAGGTCAAGTAAAAGCTGAAATTCTGGTTTTGCATGGTGAGCTAGATAGCATGGTCACGCTAGATGATGTGGCACAATTTAAAGAAGAAATGTTTGCAGCTCAGGTGCCACATGAGGTCATTATCTTTGAGGATGCAAAACATGGTTTTAGCAATCCACAAGCTGATGAACGGGCAAAAGCCAATGGTGTAGATCTCGGTTATAACGCTGAAGCTGAGGAAAAAAGCTTAGCTGCGATGTATGAGTTACTGTCGCGTCACTTAGATTAATTACTTTCAAAGTTTATTAGCGCTAAGATTATTGAAGAAAGAAGATAAAATATAAGAGGAATATAAGGATGAGTGAACAATGTACTTATTGCAATCACGATGAATATGATGTGATTGATAAAAATGAATTCGGTGTGATTTTGCCAGAACAGCAGCCGTTGACTAAAGGACATTCCGTTATTATTCCTTTACGTCATGTGAGTTCTTTTTTTGAAATTACCGATAAAGAGCGTAAAAGTTTACAGTCGTTGTTAGAACTGGCACGTAACGAGTTAAAAATCCGTCATCATCCGGAAGGCTTTCATATCGCTTTTAATGATGGCAAAGTTTTTGGCGATGAAGAGTCGGAACATTTACACATCCATATTATTCCTCGTTACAAAAACCAACCGCTTAAATTAGATAGTCGTTGGGGCATTATTCAAGAGTAATGTTGATTTTACAAAAAGGCGCAATATGCGCCTTTTTTCATGCTTTTTTAAAAGGTCTTTGCCTAGATTGGTTATACTGAGCACAGATTGTATTAATGGTATTTTCATGTTTTCTTTTTCAACTGCGTTACTGGATTGGTTTGATGTACATGGTCGACATGACCTGCCATGGCAAGTCGCAGATGATCCTTACAAAGTTTGGGTCTCTGAAATTATGTTGCAGCAAACCCAAGTGAAAACTGTTCTGAAATACTATGATCGTTTTATTCAGCGCTTTCCGACGGTCACCGATTTAGGTCGTGCTACTTGGGATGAAGTTGCTCCTTACTGGGCAGGTCTAGGCTATTATGCGCGTGCTCGCAACCTGCATAAAGCAGCCACAATCGTAAGTCAAAATGGACATTTTCCAGAGACTTTAGAAGCTTGGATGGCCCTGCCAGGAATAGGTAGATCAACTGCTGGTGCATTGATGTCACTTGGATTACGCAAATACGGCGTGATAATGGATGGAAATGTTAAGCGTGTTTTAGCACGTTTCTTTGCCATTGAAGATGATTTATCAAAGCCTGTCCATGAACGTGCAATGTGGGAATTAGCCGAGCAACTCTGTCCTGAACAACGCAACCATGATTACACGCAAGCCATTATGGATTTGGGTGCAACAATTTGTACTCCTAAAAAACCACTTTGCCTGTACTGTCCAATGCAGTCAGAATGCCAAGCTTTAAAGCAGGGTCTGACACAAGAGTTACCATTTAAAAAGCCAAAAAAAGCAGTGCCTATAAAGACTGCGGATGTTTTATTACTGCGAAGTACTGAAAATACATGGTTATGGCAACAACGTCCGCATTCAGGCTTATGGGGTGGTTTATGGACCTTACCCATCATTGATGAAACTTCAGAATTTAGTCAATTGACTCAGCAATATGGTTTGGTGAGTAATCAATTACCAACTCAAATTTCACACAGTTTCACCCACTTTACCTGGTTACTGAATGCACATATTTTCCATGTTGATCTCGACCAGATGGAATACCTCCAAACAGAATTAGGAGGTGAATGGCTCGCTCCACAAGTTGTAACAGAAATGGGCATTCCAACTGCGATGAAAAAATTGATCTCAGCCGTGAAATTGTGACATAGTCGATTCAAATAAGTGTGGCTGTATCAATCAAGGAGTTGGAGTGACTAAGTATTTGCGACATTACATCATCCTAAGTGTAGCTATTTTACTTGTTGCCTGCAGTAGCCAACCTCCAAAACAAAGGCCGCTTGACCCAACCCTCGTTGCTCGCTTACATATGCTTCCTTTGGACCGCAAATTACCTATCCCAGTACAAGGTGTAAAAGCGAGACAACTCACTGACACTTGGGGTGCATCACGAAGTCACGGTCGAACACATGAAGGCATTGATATCTTGGCGGCTCGTGGTACAAAAGTTTATAGTGCAACTGATGGAATTGTTCGCAGTATGCGCGATAATAAGCTGGGTGGGAAAGTCATTTGGATTTTAGGACCCGCTGGTTCTTGGCATTATTATGCGCATTTAGATCAGCATAAAAAAGGTCTCAATGAGGGTGACTTCGTGCGACGAGGTGACCATATTGGTTATGTCGGCAATACGGGTAATGCTCGACATACTGCCCCTCATTTACATTATGGAATTTACTTAGATGGTCGCGGTCGAGGCCCTGTCAATCCATACCCTTATTTACGTTAAATTAAAGTTTTTATTATTAGGAAGTTTTCATGTCAGAAGCCTTGATAAATCGTCTAGTTGAATTTGCAGAGTCTGGCAATCAACAACGTATTGTCTTAAATGGACAAAGCCATCAGGGCTGGATTATGGAAATTACCGAAGAAGCTCTGTTGATTAGCACTGGGTTTGCAGATAAAGCAGGTAAAGATTTCTGGATTAATTTTTCGGATTTAGAACAGGCAGAGTTGTTCTTTTGGGACAATCAAAACGATCAGTGGGTTGCTTTTACCATTTGATCACTTCAGAGCATTCGCATGACGATTCAACGCTGTGGCTGGTGCTCCGATGAGCAGATTTATATTAATTATCACGATCAAGAATGGGGTGTGCCTGTATATGATGAACACACCTTATTTGAAATGCTCTGTTTAGAAGGTCAGCAAGCAGGACTCGCTTGGGTTATTGTTTTAAAAAAACGCGAGCGATATCGATATCATTTCTTTCAATACACCATTGAAGAAATTGCGACTTTTACAGATGAACATTTATTCGAAATAGCACAAGATCCGGGCATAATTCGTCATTTAGGTAAACTAAAGGCGATTCGAGATAATGCTCGAGCATGGTTGAATATGCGCCAAATCATGCCTGATATGGTCAAATGGTTATGGAGTTTTGTAGGGCATCAACCCAAAGTTCATTCTGTGCCAGACTATCGCTTAGCACCAACACAAAGCGAATTAAGCCTGCAACTGTCTAAAACTCTAAAAAAGAATGGTTTTAAATTCGTGGGTCCAACCATTATCTATTCTTATCTGCAAGCGGTAGGAATGATTGATGATCATGAAAATCACTGCTTTAAAAAGCTTAGTTTAGCGCCATAATCTTTTTAAGAAGGTGCTTGGGATGATGACCTCATTTTTTGTTTCACCCAATCCGCTAAAAACACGATGGAGTCATGAATTTCATGAGTTAGTTCATGCCCTGCATTTAAGCGAATATAATTTTTATAACGGCGTTCTTCTCCAAAAACATCACCGGGAACAATGTTAATACCATGTTGACGTGCAGCATAATAGAGTTCTAAACCATCAATATGTGTCGCCAATTGCAGCCATAAAACATAACCACCATCCGGCTGACTTAACCCAATGTCGATCCCGTGAAAAGCGTTTAATATCGTTTTTCGATATGCATCAACTTGATGATTTAATTTTGGTTTTAATCGGAGTAGATGCTCACGATAGGCTCTACTATACATCAGGTCAGCCAAAGCCAATTGCAAAGGTGTATTCACACTGACATTTTGAATGACAATTTGACGATGCAAATATTTAAGCCTCGGCGGTAAACAAAACCAACCTACTCGATATGCGCTCGACAATGATTTTGATATTGAACTGCATAAAATGACATAGCCTGCTTCATCCCAATGTTTGATCGGTAAAGGTCGCTGTAAATTAAAACTACATTCAGCATAAATATCATCTTCAATCACATAACATTGATATTGTTCAGCCAATTGCACAATTTTCTGTTTATCATGATTTGAAAGCTCAAATCCTAGTGGATTTTGATAATTCACAGTCAATAGACAGGCTTTGGTATCGGGGTGCTGCATTGCTCTTTCTAAGCGTTCTAAATCAAAACCATCCACATTTGCAGGTATCTCAATCAACTTGCGTTTCAGTGTCCCTAACAACTGTAATTGACCATTAAAATTTGGGGTTGGAATCACAATGCCATCCCCTTCCTTGGTCAAGAGCTGAACCACGAGTGATAACGCAGCCATACAGCCATTGGTGATATAAATCTCGTCTGGATTGATATAAAAACCATCTTCAGCCCAATGGTCTGATAAAGCTTGTCTCAATCTCAAATGCCCTTGTCGATTACTGTAAAGGAAATCTTCTGGTTGACTGTGTTTTAAAGCGCGTTGAATTGACTTTCGGATTGCATCTACAGGCACGTGATTTGGAGAGATTTGTACTGCACCTAAATGAATTGATCGATTATTGGTTGAAGACTCCTGTATTTCAATTTGCAAATCTAAGTTACTGATATCCTTTGCTTCAGCTTCAAATTCACGATGATAAGGCAATACTGGTTGATCATTTTTGGATTTCAAATGTTGTACAAAATAACCTGATTTATTTTTAACAGTGATGAGCCCTTCCGATTCCAATAATGCATAACAATTTTTTGCTGTATTTAAACTGACGGCATGTAATGCTGAAAATTGCCGAAGGGAAATGAGCTTCTGTCCTGAACACAGTTCTCCACTCAGAATTTTCTGTTTGATATGTTTGGCTAAGATTTGATACTGAAACATGAACTGTGCTCATTTTTATAAAATGTGTGTATCTGTATCTATAAACCTAGCAAATTTATGATGGTCTTACAGCTAAAAACACACAGGAGGCCATATGAACAACGATAAATTATATTTGATATTACCCTTGGTAACACTTTTGACAGCTTGCCAACCAGAGCATGCGATCGATCAAGTTGCACTTGAGCAAAAATTTATTTGTACATCATTAATTGATGGCTTCTTGAAAGTGACGCACAACAGTCATTATCGTTTTACAAAAAGTATTGAATCTCCAGAGCAGGAGAAAATTTACCTTTACACCGTATCTTCTGATCATGCGGTCAAGCTCAATAGTCCCACACAAAAAAATTTAAATTTTCAATGTGATGATTCCAAAAAACAGACCTACCAAGTTTTTCTATTGGATCAGGCATCTAAGACAAAGCAACCAATTTTGAGTTTTCATTTGCCTCAAGCAGCAGAGTTAAAGCAATTTACAGCTTACACTTTGAAAAATGATTAAATGCCTGATCTAAAGTCATTATTTCAAAATATCTGGTAACGATATCTGCACAGATTGAGATTTTGCTAATTCAGTTTTCATTTTTTGCAACATTTGATAAGGCTGCTGTTGTACAAACATATTGGTCACACTTTGTGGAATTGCACCTTCTGGATCCGCATATCCTGAAGTGCTGACCTTCACCTTATTCGGTCCAATCTGTTCAAAGCTCCAGTCTCCAACATAGTGTTGCAGCCGAATATACTGAGGATTCTTCGATTTTCCCGTTTGCGAAGCTTTATTCTTAATATGAACAATACCTTTTGAATCCTTATACATTTTCCCTTGCACAATCAGATCTCGATCTTTCAAAGGAAATGGAAAATCTAACACCATGTAGAGTTTAAATTCCCCTTGCTTCAAATCTTGAGAAATCACCTGTGCTGAACCGACATTGGGTACCCATGATTTTGCATTTTCCACATCCAAAACTATTGCAACTGCTCTTTCGAGTGAAGCATCGACTACTGTTTCAGCACGATAGGACAACACAGGATGATCAGGATTTTGCATCGTCCACACTTTAATATTGTTTTTGTTAATGGTGAGTCGAGAGGCTTCATTGGCTTGAACTTGGCTTGTCAGGCCAATGGCACTGACAAGCAAGCAGATCATAGAAATTTTCTTCATTTTTATTCTTCATATTTAACATTATTATTTAGATGATCACGCAGTATTTTTAAACTTAAACTTTGATATCGTTGAAGCCTAAAACGTCTTTCATGTCATATTTTTTCGGTGCTTTACCGACAACCCAAGCAGCGGCACGTACTGCACCTGCAGCAAAATTCATGCGGTTCGTGGCTTTATGTGTGATTTCTACACGTTCACCTTCACCAATAAACATTACCGTATGTTCACCCACAATATCGCCACCACGAATGGTTTGGAAACCAATACTTTGACGTTCACGAGGACCAGTATGCCCTTCACGGTGATACACCGCATCTTGCTTCAAATCACGACCTAATGCATCAGCAATCGCCTCACCCATCATTAAAGCAGTACCTGATGGCGCATCAACTTTATGACGATGATGTGCTTCGATCACTTCAATATCGACACTGTCACCAAAGACTTTAGATGCTAATTCTAAAAGTTTAATGGATACATTCACGCCTACGGAGTAGTTTGCTGCGTACACTACAGGAGCAATCGTTGCACTTTCATCTAAAAATGCTTTTTGCTCATCGTTCATTCCCGTCGTACCGATCACTAATGCAACACCAGCCTCACGGCACAGTTTCAAATGCTGTTCAGTTGCAACTGGTGCAGTAAAATCAATAAATACATCGCAATCATTTAAAACATCTTGGATATCACCCACGACTTTCACACCAAGTGTACCAATACCCGCTAATTCGCCTGCATCCGCGCCAATAAGGCTACTGCCTGGACGCTCTACCGCTGCTGCTAATTGATAACCAGCATCTTGAACTGCTTGAATCAATGTACGACCCATACGGCCACCAGCACCTAAAATCCCAATACGCGGAGCGACAGACATAACCTATTCCTAGTGTTGCTTTAAAATTGTTCTTACTATAACAAAAGTCTATACATACGCTAAGTTTATCGATATAAAAAATTATGCTGTCTTTTAAGCATTTGATTTGAACCTTAATCGAATAATTAGATTAAATTAAGAAAAATATTCGGTTTTTTATATTTATAAATTTTAACTATGATCAATGCCATGAAATTCAACACTTTTATAAGGAAATAATATGGCAGACCAAGCTCGAAAATTATCAACGATCCAAACGATCGAACAGTTACAGTTGGATGCTTCATTAGTTCAAGGTTTAGATCATGCCGAAACTGCGTGGATCATTATCGAAGCTATTCAACAATTGCAGGAATATCATAATCAGTGGCACTGAGATGAAACGGATCAGATGATTTTTCTTATTTAAAAGAAAATCATCTTCTGTGTTATTAAAATATTTACAATTTAAAAATCATATTAGGATTCAAAATTTAAAATTGCTCAAAGCATTGATTGCTCAGCTAAAGCATCGGTTTCTATTTTCATTCCTATTAAAATATGTTCTTATTATCTCGTTATTTTTAATCTAAATTACATTCTATCTTCACAGTTTCTCTGCATTTTTTCAGTACATTAGTGTGAACCCCAATTTATAAGGTCAACGAGGGCGGAATATGAAAAAGATTATGACAGTTTTGACATTATCTTTAAGTGCAATATTTACAGCAAATATTGCCAATGCTGCTCCTTACTCTGATGACTACCAAGATAAAGGTTCACGTGAACGTGGTAAAGGATTTGAGAAACGTACTCAATATGATGCTTCATCAGATCAAGAGTTCCAAGATCGTCGTAAAAACAGAGAAGAGCGTGGCGTAAAACGTTTACGTCAACATAAATGGCAAACTGGCTACGTCATGCCTCAACACTATCGTGGCAATAGTTATAAAACCGAATATAAAGATCATAACCTACCAAAACCTGGTAAAAACCAACAATGGTACAAAGTGAATAATGACTTTATTCTGGTGGATTCAAACAGCAATAGCATTTTGAAAATCCAGCAAGATTAATTTTGACGTTTAAATCGACCCGACTTCATGTCGGGTTTTTTGTTGAGTTCAATCCTAATCATTCATCTTCATCACTTCTTCATACATTTCACAAATTGACTATATCTCTCCACGGTTTATCTCAAATCATTTTGTACTTTAGCGATATCGGATAAATAACAAAGTTAGAGGTATCCCACATGAAAAAGTTAGTATCAGTACTTACATTAGCAATGAGTGGTTTATTGGCAACATCTGCGATGGCTGGTCCACATGACGATGGTCGTCACTATTCAAAACCAACTCCACCACCAGCGCATTGGAATAAAGGTCAGCCTGGGAAATATCAACATGACCGCTATGAACAAAATCGTGGCTTCCAAAATGTAAATCCAAGCCGTCAATGGCGAGTAGGTCAACAGTTACCACGTCAATTCAACTCTTCAAAATTTGAGTTAAGTGATCGACAAGCGAAGAATCTACCTAAAGCGGCGCGTAACCAGCAGTGGTACAAAATTAATGGAGACTATGTCTTAGTGAATGAGCGTACAGATCGCATCGTGCGTATCATCGGATAAGCTTATTCCTAGATCTTCTCAAATTGATCTTCCCTGCACTCAGCCCAAACTCAGTTTGGGCTTTTTTATGTCTTTATTTTAATGCAGGTGTGGAAAATCATTTTTTTGTTTAGAATCTGATGACCACTTCCCGCTTCTATCGGTACATGCATGCAATCGGACTCAATAGATACAACTCAAAATATGACACAGCAATATGTGCATTGGTTCCGAAACTCAGCGCCGTATATCAACGCCCATCGTAATAAAACCTTCGTTTTAATGTTTGGCGGCGAAGCAGTTCAATCACCAAATTTTCAACATATTATTCATGATATTGCCCTTTTACATTCTCTCGGCATTCGACTCATTCTGGTTCATGGAGCACGACCACAAATCAGTGCAAATCTTGCTGAGAAGAATTTAGATAGCCCTTTTCATAATCATCGTAGAGTAACAACACGTGACTCATTAGGTGCGGTCATGTCTGCCGTAGGCTCAATCCGTTTACAAATCGAAGCCTTATTGTCTATGGGACTTGCAAATTCACCCATGTATGGTGCTCGCATTGATGTGGTATCTGGTAATTTTATAACAGCTAAACCTTATGGCATTCGTAACGGTATCGATTTTCAACTTACCGGTGAAGTGCGTTCAGTCGATGCAGATGCGATTCAAAAACATTTGGACAATCACAATATTGTATTGCTTGGCCCCTCAGGTTATTCAACCACTGGTGAAGTTTATAACTTGCTTGCTGAAGAAGTGGCGACCAAAACAGCTATCCAACTCGGTGCCGATAAACTCATTTTTCTCGGTTCCGAACAAGGTTTAATGCAAAGCCCACAGCAGTTGTTGCGCGAAGTGACCCCGCATCAGCTAGATCAACATATTGACGTTGCTTTAGAGCAAAATTATGAATTGGCATTGCATTTACAAAATGCCAAGGAAGCCTCTTTAAATGGCGTTAACCGCGTTCATTTATTATCTTATGAACATGATGGTGCATTAATCGAAGAATTATTTACTCGTGATGGGCATGGCACGATGATCACCGATGCACATTATGAAGAAGTCCGCACAGCGACGATTCAGGATGTCGGTGGATTAATCAGTTTATTACGGCCATTAGAACAAGAAGGCATTTTGGTATACCGCTCTAGAGAACGCTTAGAAAATGAAATTGATCATTTCGCTGTGATTGAACGTGACGGTATGGTTCTGGCTTGTGCAGCATTATATCCAATACCAACTGAATCAAATGAAATTCGTTCTGCAGAAATAGCCTGTGTGGCAGTACATCCAAGTTACCGCAAATCAAATCGTGGTAGCCAAATCTTGCACTATTTAGAAGAGAAAGCAAAAAAGTCTAATATCCAACAGTTATTTATTCTTACGACACGAACCGCACATTGGTTTTTGGAACAAGGGTTTGTCAAAGCATCGGTGGATGACTTACCACAAGCGCGTCAGGCACTTTATAATTTCCAAAGAAACTCAATTGTTTGTAAAAAGCCACTCTAAAGTGGCTTTTTTATTGCACCCTTATGAACTGCTTTATCTTTCTTTTATATATCGATATTCCTAGGTGAACTATCTTCACAATCATTCGATATATTCATACAAATCATATCCTTATCACAATTTAATATTTTAATATATATTTATATATTTCATAAACTTAGAAACAAAAATATCGTTATTCTTAGATTGAGCCTTTTGCATTTTTTTAGATATTTTTTTCTCTTTTAATTTTATCTTTTTTATTCATTAGGAATTCCTGAATTCTTATTTTTTACGAAATAGAAAATTCATTAACTTAGGCGCGTTACATGACGCATTTATTTTTTTGATTTTTTTTATTTTTAAGTTTTCAGGATTTTCAATATGAGCAGCTTTAACGCTAATCTTTGGAAAAAAACACTCATTTTGTCTTCTGCGTTAACAGGTGCTTTGCTACTCACTGGTTGCGACTCAAAAAAAGAAGATAAAACCCAAGTGTTAAATATCGGTTATCAAAAATATGGCTTACTGCCCGTGATTAAAGAACGTGGTGAATTAGAAGCCGCTTTGAAGGATCAAAACATTCAAGTGAAATGGGTAGAGTTCCCAGGTGGACCACAACTGTTAGAAGGTTTGAATGTCGGCAGTGTTTCATTTGGTGAAGTCGGTGAAGCACCCCCTATTTTTGCCCAAGCAGCGAATTCAAATTTGGTTTATGTCGCAAATCAACCTGCGACTCCACGCGCTGAAGCGTTGATTGTTCAAAAAAATTCGAACATCAAAGATATTCAACAACTTAAAGGTAAGCGTGTAGCGTTAAACAAAGGTTCTAACGTTCATTATCTTCTCTTGAAGATCTTAGAAAAGAATCATTTGACGCTTGATGATATTGAAGTGGTTTACCTACCACCATCGGATGCTCGCGCAGCATTTGAGCGCGGTGCAGTCGATGCATGGGTAATCTGGGATCCGTTCTTTGCAGCGGCAGAGCATCAAATCGGCGCACGTGTTCTCGCTTCTGGCGAAGGGAATGCCAATAACTACCAGTTCTATATGGCTGATCGTAAGTTCGTTGAACAGAATCCTGAAATTATACAAACCGTTGTTCAAGAACTTAATGAAGCATCAGATTGGATTGCTTCCAATAAAGATGAAGCCGCTCAACTGCTCGTGAAGCCTACAGGCCTAGATTTCAAAATTCTTCAAACCTCAATTGGACGTATGAGCTTCGGCGTTTATCCAATTAGTACTGAAGTTGCTCAACATCAGCAAAAAGTTGCCGATGTATTCCATCAACAGAAGTTAATTCCAAACAAAATCAATATTCAGGCCGCAATTATTGCGCCTACACCCAAATAACAACATGAAAAGGTGATGAACATGACTCAACATCAATCAGGAAATACAGCACACACTTGGTTTAAAACCTCAAGTCATTCAATGACAACGATGCTATTTGCCTGTGCGATGTTGGGTTGCTCAGCTGCATGGGCTGTTGATCCCTCAGTGAAAGAATTACGCATTGGCTTCCAAAAATCTTCCGTAAATTTGGTGATTGCTCAACAGCAAAAACTGTTTGAGCAAGAATTTCCCAATGCCAAAATTACATGGAATGAGTTCCCTGGTGGTCCTCAAATTTTAGAAGCACTTGCAGTGGGTTCAGTGGATATTGGTGCAACAGGTGATACCCCCCCTGTTTATGCTCAAGCAGGAAACAAACCTTTGCATTACATTGCTTATGAGGCGGCGAAGCCTCTTTCTTCAGCAATCTTAGTGCCGCAAAAATCCAAAATTACTCAGCTTAAACACCTCAAAGGCAAGCGTGTCGCAGTACATCGTGGCTCTAGTTCACATTATCTATTGGTCCAAGCCGTCCGAAAAGCAGGTTTGCAATGGAGCGATGTAAAACCAATTTGGTTAAGTCCTGCTGATGCACGCGCAGCATTCCAAAAAGGTGCTGTTGATGCATGGGCCATTTGGGACCCGTATTACGCTGCTGCTGAACTTGAAGATAAAGCAAAAGTTTTGACCACTGGACAAGGGCTGAGCCCGAATTACACGTTCTATCTCGCTTCAGGCAAGTTTATCGACAAACATCCTCAAGCGATTTCAGGTGTCATTGAACAGATTAATCTTGCTGATAAATGGGTTCAAAAGAACTTAAAAACTACAGCAACGATTTTTGCCAAAACAACAGGTTTAAAGCCGAATGTGAGCCAAACCTTTGTTCAGCGCCGACCTCGTCCATCTTATGCAGCACCTTTAACCGCGAAAGTCATTGCAGATCAGCAACAACTGGCTGATCGCTTTGCTGAGCTCAAAATCATTCCTAAACCGATACAAATTAACCAAGTCGTATGGACTGGTCAGTAACTCATATTAAGGACTTAAGTAATGAAAATTTTCTGGTTTATTCCTACTCATGGTGATAGTCGCTACCTAGGTACAAGCAAAGGCGGACGTGTTGTCGACCATGCCTACATGAAACAAATCGCTGTGGCGGTGGATAATCTAGGTTATGAAGGTGTGCTTATCCCGACTGGTCGTTCTTGTGAAGATCCATGGTTGACTGCCGCAAGTTTAATTGATGCCACCAAAAATCTTAAATTTCTCGTTGCTTTGCGTCCAGGGGTAACCACTCCTGCACTGGCTGCACGTATGGCAGCAACCTTTGACCGTCTTTCAAATGGCCGTGTTCTATTGAACTTGGTCACTGGTGGTGATGAGCAAGAGTTAAAAGGTGACGGCGTCTATGAAGATCATAAAACGCGTTATAAAACTGCGACTGAATATACTACGATTTGGCGCGAAATTTTAAAACGCTCTCATACGGGTGAAAGCTTCACGTTCCATGGTGAACGTCTAAGCGTGGATGATGCAAAATTATTATATCCACCCGTCCAAAAACCTTATCCACCATTGTGGTTTGGTGGTTCTTCTGATGATGCTGTTGAACTGGCAACTGATCAAGTAGATACCTATTTAACTTGGGGAGAGCCTCCAGCAGCGGTTAAAGAAAAAATTGAAAATGTCCGCGCTAAGGCGGCAGCTAAAGGTCGCACCCTAGATTACGGTATTCGTTTACATGTCATCGTCCGCGAAACCAACGAGGAAGCATGGAGAGCTGCTGAAGAATTAATTCAGTATGTTGATGATGAAACCATCGCTGCGGCACAGAAAAAATTTAAACAAATGGACTCTGTTGGTCAACGTCGTATGGCTGAACTTCATAATGGAGATCGCTCGAAACTTGAAGTGTCACCAAACTTATGGGCTGGCGTAGGTCTCGTCCGTGGGGGTGCAGGCACGGCATTAGTAGGTGACCCTGAAACTGTGGCGGCACGTATCCAAGAATATGCAGATTTAGGCATTAATACCTTTATTTTCTCGGGTTATCCGCATCTTGAGGAATCAATTCGTTTTGCTGAATTGGTATTCCCTCTTCTGCCATTAGAAACACGCCAAAAACTGACTCAACCTAATCTGACTGGTCCTTTTGGTGAGATTGTCGCGAATAACTATACTCCTGAAGAAAATAAAAAAGGAGATCAGGTTCAGGAGCCGGCATGACAACAGCGGTAGATAAAACTCAAAAACATTCTATCGTGTTGAGTAAAACCAAGGTGGTTAAAGCTGAAGGTTTTCTCTCTCGAGGAATCAAACAACTGGGGCAACGTTTGTTGCCTTGGTTAGTACCCATTTTTCTTATTGTGATTTGGCAACTTGCTTCAGTCACTGGCATTTTAGAAAGCCGTGTCTTGCCTGCTCCAACCGCAGTGGTTTTGGCTTTTTGGCATCTATTGCTTAGTGGTGAACTGTGGACACATGTCCAAGTCAGTGCGGGACGTGCACTGATTGGCTTGCTGATTGGTGGGGGCTTAGGATTATTTTTAGGATTGTTAAATGGCTCATCTAAAGTCGCCTCTACGTTACTCGACACGACCCTACAAATGATCCGTAATATTCCAGCTTTAGCTTTAATTCCATTGGTGATTCTATGGTTTGGAATTGACGAATCTGCCAAATTATTTTTGGTCGCGATTGGCGTGTTTTTCCCAATTTATATCAATACGTATCACGGTATCCGATCTGTAGATCCTCAGCTGATCGAGATGGGCAAGAGTTATGGTTTAACACGCTGGCAGTTATATAAAGAAATTATTTTACCAGGTGCTCTTCCTTCCATTTTAGTTGGTTTGCGCTTCGCACTAGGTTTAGTTTGGGTTCTGTTAATTGTGGCTGAAACCATCTCAGCACAAGCTGGAATTGGCTACATGACCATGAATGCGCGTGAATTTTTACAAACAGATGTCGTTTTAGTTGGGATTCTACTGTATGCCCTACTTGGTAAATTAGCGGATGTACTCGCGGTTGCCTTAGAAAAATATTTATTACGCTGGCATCCAGGCTATCAAAAATAGGAATGCGTATGACTGATTTAAGTATTTCAAATCTCGCTGATGAACATGTCATTCCAGATCATGCCAGATCAGCTCCACAAAAGATCGGTGCAGAAATCAATCTTGAACAACTGCACAAGTTCTATGGCAAAGTTAAAGTATTAGAGGATTTAGACCTACATATAGAACCTGGTGAATTTGTTGCCATTGTGGGTCGAAGTGGCTGTGGTAAGAGTACGTTGTTACGGTTAATCGCGGATTTAGAACAATCGAGTTATGGTGAGATTAAATTTAAATCTGCACTGAACTTTCGTGAAGGTATTACCGCTGATGACATCCGCGTCATGTTCCAAGATCCTCGCCTATTACCATGGAAAAGCATTTTAAAAAATGTGCAATTGGGCTTAGATAAATCCCAGCATGATAAGGCTGAAGCATTATTGGAAAAAGTTGGCTTAAATGAAAAAGCTGAACTTTGGCCTGCACAACTTTCAGGTGGACAACGTCAACGAGCAGCGCTAGCACGTGCCTTGTCTCATACCCCTCGAATACTATTACTTGATGAACCTTTGGGGGCTTTAGATGCGCTTACGCGTTTAGACATGCAAAATCTAATCGAGAAACTATGGTTAGAACAAGGCTTCACCACCATCTTAGTGACACATGATGTCAGTGAAGCAGTCCAGTTAGCAGATCGTATTATTTTGCTCGATAAAGGTCATATCGCACATCAGTTCAAAGTAGATTTACCACGACCGCGACAAAAAAATGTCAAATTTGCAGAGCTTGAACAACAAGTTTTAGAAGCCGTACTTTCAACTTAAGCGATACAAAATATGACATTCTGAATTGTTGAATAAGGTAAATGGAAGTGTCTAATTTTCGTCGGAAAATTAGACACTTTTCGTACTGATAAATGGCTTTTTTTAATTAAATTAAAAGATATTCTCGATCAGCATTTCCCACATGAGTAATATGTATTTGTTTATCAAATAGATTGTACATGTGTCTTATTATTAGTTTTATCACTTAACTACACAATTATTCTTCATATTCTTTTGCAAATGGCCTAATCCTTGTGCACAAATCGCACGTTTTGCCGTACAATTTGAGGTTCCTTTTTATAATTTACTGACGAGATGGAACAAAAGAAGAGTACGCAAAAACGTCAACAGCTTTTAGCTGCTGCATTAGATGTGTTTTCTGTGTATGGTTTTAGTGGTGCAAGCTTAGATGAAATTGCACAACTCGCGGAAATGCACAAATCGAATATTTTCTATTACTACGAAAATAAAGAAGCGCTCTATGTCGAAGTGCTGACTACAGTCATGCAAAAATGGTTAGCTCCACTGCAAATGTTGGAAGCTGATTTAGAGCCTGCTGAAGCGATTACGCAATATCTTATGCAAAAAATTGAGGTTTCCCGTACTCAACATAAAGCATCAAAATTATTTGCTTTAGAAATTATCCAAGGCGCACCACATATCCTGCCAATTTTGAAAGGTCCATTAAAAAAACTCTTCAAACGTAAATCTAAAGTGATTGCTACATGGCAAGAGCAAGGCAAAATATCAGACAAAATCGATCCTGAAGTTTTAATTATTAACCTTTGGGGAATCACACAAAACTATGCTGATTTTAGCACTCAAACTGAAATGGTGACGGGAAAAACCTTACGTAATCGCACCATGTATCAACGTACCATCGAGCATACGGTGCATATGATGCTATATGGTATTTTACCTCGCCCATAATTGGTTTCTCTAAATCTCTTCGAGATTGATCTCTGGCATACGACCATAGTTTCTATGGTCGCCAAAATCTTCAAAATCTAGTGTTCCATACTCTGATATAAAGCCAATAATTTTTGAGCGCCCAACAACAAGTTCTCCTCCCAATCTAAATGTGCGGTGTCGTTTGCCCCATCTGTAATGTATTTCACGGAAATCAAACGAACGCCAAGTTTCTTACATACTTTGGCGAGCGCATATCCTTCCATATCAACCAACTGACATGGCACCTTAGGCGCACCAGTTTCAAAGCTATCGCCAGTCCCACAAATGCCCTTGGGAAGATGTTGAAAATACGGCTCTAGGTTAATCGCTGCGGGAAATTCCTGATCCATCGGTGTAACACCAACTTCAAAGCCAAGCGGTGAAACATCCATATCTCGCTGTACAAATGTTGTTACTTCAACCAAGGAATGCGCATCAAAATGCGAACTTCCTGCTGTTCCTAAATTAAGCAAAGTTGTGCATCCCGTTTTTTGAATCACTTCAAAAGCTTTAAATGCTGCATTGACCTTACCAATACCACTGTAATGTACTGCAATATTTTCAGCTTCGAATAATCCTTTAGATTCGCTTGCTAAGGCCATAATTAGGGCTAGATCAGACATGCAGATACTCATTGACTAAATTATTGCTGCTCATTAAAAATCAAGGTTGAATAAACTGCAAACATAAAAAGCTGAGGCCTCGCTCAGCTTTTGATTTCAATCTATTTTATACATGTCTTAGACTTTATTTTCTAAATAGCTTTTTAGACACGGTGAGAATAATAAATGCCCGCGATAAAAGCCGACCAATGTTTTACTCATCACAATAAGCCAAAGCAAAACTAATAGCATTGTGAGCAAATAACCCAATTGATAAATGATGCCTACATTCAGCTGCTCAGCTAAACTCAAGACCGCTAAGCTGAATACCCCCAGTGGAAAAGTCAGTCCCCACCAACCTAAGTTAAAAGGCAAACCTTGCTTGGCATGATGATAAGTGGTTAACACTGCAATCCCGAACCACCACAGCCCAAAGCCTAATAAAATCAGACTAGCAAAAATGCCACCTTGCTGTAAGAACTCCCCTAACCCTGCTAAGCCTACACTGGCAAGAATAGTTGGTGCTTGTGCACCCAGTAATAGTAAGGCCAGTGCCCCTGTACCAATTGGACCTAAAGCCAACCAACTGCTCATGGCTAATTCTTTCGGTGGTAGTCGATGTAGTGCAAGACGTAACATCAAAATACTCAAAATCGCAAATGCCGGTAAAACTGACATCCCCCAAAGGATATAGCTGCCCAATAATATTCCCACACTGTGTGTCGTTGCTGGTAAATGTGCGAGTAACACGCCACCACTACTGGCTGCGACTTCACAAGCCACAATTGGCAACAACCAAACAGCAGTCATGCTTTTTAGTTCATGTTGTTGTCGTTGATACATGATAAAAGGCACGAACCAAGCAATTGCAACCGCCAAAATCACATCGACATACCATAAGCTTTCCGCCAAACGTAATGCCTGTTCACCATAGATAGGTTGACCATATTTCACCAGTCCATTGATGATGGTTGCCAATGCCATAGGAATAGCACCGAAAAACAAACTCATCATCGGATGTTGAAAAATCTGCTTTGCCTCATTGGTATACAAGATCCATCGTAACAGATAGAGGCTACTAAACAGTAAAAATAGGCCAATGTTCACATACCATAAAGTCTTCCCAAGCTGCCATGTCAGTCCTTTCAACACTGGAAATTCTGATATAATCAGTGCAACCACACCTGTCCCCATACTCACCGTAAACCAGTTTGGTGTAAAATGACGGATCACATCAGACACTTGTGTCAAATCTTGAAAAAGTCCGCGCATGGTTGATTCCATAGCCTTGAAGATAAAAACAGCATAATCCAATTCCATAATAAGAAAAATTGATTAATATTTATTTTTAAAATAAATTTTATTGATATAAAAATCTGCAATGAAAGTATTGAATAAAAACACAACAACAAGACGAA
Source organism: Acinetobacter sp. ANC_7512 (assembly GCF_056779935.1). NCBI lineage: Bacteria > Pseudomonadati > Pseudomonadota > Gammaproteobacteria > Moraxellales > Moraxellaceae > Acinetobacter > Acinetobacter sp. ANC_7512. The sequence continues at coordinate 233,476 of NZ_JBWYIX010000002.1, forward strand.
ATTGTGAGAATATGGCAATATATAGCCCAAATTAATTTTAGTCACCATTTCGCCCATGAAGCTACTCCGTCTGAATGCTTTAGCGCCCAACTTTCAATTGCCCAAAACTGCCGTCACCATTGGCAATTTTGATGGTGTTCATTTGGGTCATCAGGCGATGGTTCAGCAATTAAAAGACATAGCACAACAACAAGATTTAAAAACTGTGGTGATGATTTTTGAACCACAGCCTTTAGAATATTTTAAAAGTTACGACGCACCACCACGAATTAGTTCATTACGTGAAAAAGTGGAACATTTGGCTGCACTTGGTATCGACTACATTGTTGTTGCCAAATTTGATGACACATTCCGTAATTTAAGTGCGGAAGAGTTTGCTGATATTTTAAAATACAAGCTGAATACCCAAAGCCTAGTACTCGGTGAAGATCATCATTTTGGTAAAAACCGACAAGGTAATAGCCAATTCTTGCGCGATTATGGTTTTCAAGTCACCGATTTAAATAACGTTGAACTGAATGGCGAGCGTATTAGCTCTACCTTAATACGCCAAACTTTGGCTACAGGGGACCTTAAAAAAGCTGCGGAGCTACTTGGTCGCCCGTATAGCATTACGGGTCGTGTTCAATATGGTGATCAAATCGGTCGCACCATTAACTTTCCAACTATCAATGTTCGTCTAAACCGCCATAAGCCCTGTTTACATGGTATCTATGGTGTTGAAGTGATTTGTGAAACAGAATCGTTAAAAGACAAAGTTCGCAATGAAAATGCCGAATATCCAGGTATCGCTGGTTATGAGTCTACAGCCCTTTTCGGTGCAGGACATGTCGGCACCCGACCAGCCATCCAACAGGAACATCCAGAGTGGCGATTAGAAGTACATTTCCCTGATGTTTCTGCTAATCTGTATGGCCTGTTAATGCGGGTAACATTTTTGAACTTTGTTCACGGCGAAAAGAATTATCCTTCGCTAGAAGCACTCAAAGCTGGGATCGATGATGATGTTGAGCAACTGCTTGAGTTTCGCCGAAATAACCCCAACTTTCCTTATTAATACTCCTTAATTTTTGTAAAACGCGTCAGCTTTAGACTGATTAAATTGGAAGACAACTTGCATGAGCGATAAGCAAACTCCTGAAAATGCAGTGGACTATAAAGCCACGCTAAACCTCCCAGGTACTGACTTTGCAATGAAAGCAAATCTCGCAGTACGTGAAGCGAAATGGTTAGAAGAGTGGTATGCCGACAACATTTATCAGCAGATTCGTGCGTCGCGTATTGGCAAGAAAAAATATGTGCTTCATGACGGCCCTCCTTATGCGAATGGTCAAATTCACTTAGGTCATGCGGTTAACAAAGTCTTAAAAGACATCATCATTAAAAGCCGAGTAATGGATGGTTTTGATGCACCATACGTACCGGGTTGGGACTGTCACGGTCTGCCAATCGAGCTTAAAGTTGAAGAAAAAGTCGGTAAAGTCGGCGTAAAAGTAGATGCTTCTACATTCCGTAAAGCCTGCCGTGAATATGCTTACACACAAGTTGAACTGCAAAAGAAAGACTTCGTGCGTATGGGCGTGTTTGGTGATTGGGACAATCCGTACTTAACGATGAACTTCAAACAAGAAGCCGACATCGTGCGTTCATTGGGTGCTATTGCCAAAGCAGGTCATATCGAACCAGGTCTTAAACCCGTCAACTGGTGTTTAGACTGTGGTTCATCATTGGCTGAAGCTGAAGTTGAATACGAAGATAAAAAATCAGACGCAATTGATGTGGGTTTCAGCGTTGTTGATTTAGCTGACCTTTCTGCACGTTTGGGTGTAGACATTGCTGAACGTACCGACATCGTGATCTGGACCACAACACCTTGGACCATGCCTGCCAACCAAGCGGTTGCGCTTCATGCTGATCTCGAATATCAACTTGTTAAAGCAACAGGTGAAGACAAAGCACCTCAAAACTTCATTCTTGCGAAATCATTGGTTGAATCAGCTACTCAGCGTTATGGTTTTACTGCATTTGAAGTCATTGCAGAATTCACTGGTGCAAAACTTGAAAACCTTGTTCTGCAACACCCACTGATCGCTGAACGCCAAGTGCCTGTAATCTTAGGTGAGCACGTGACTGACGGTAGCGGTACAGGTGCTGTACATACTGCACCAGGTCATGGTGTAGACGACTATAAAGTTGGCTTACAGTACAACTTAAAAGTTGAAAACCCAGTCGGTGGTAATGGTGTGTATCTACCAACTTCGCCACTCTTTGCAGGCGAGCACATCTACAAAGCCAATCCAAAAATTATTGAAGCATTGACTGAAGCAGGCAAACTTTGGGCACATGTTGTGATTAAACATAGCTACCCACATTGCTGGCGCCATAAAACACCGATTATCTTCCGTGCAACACCACAATGGTTCATCAGCATGGATGCCCAAGGTCTACGCCAAGGTGCATTGAACGCGATTGAAAATGATATTGAGTTTGTACCAGATTGGGGTAAAAACCGTATTCAAGCGATGATCGAAGGTCGCCCAGATTGGTGTATCTCTCGCCAACGTACTTGGGGTGTGCCAATTCCATTCTTCGTTCATAAAGATACTAACGAGTTACACCCTCGTACACCTGAATTGATTGAAGAAGTTGCGAAGTTAATCGAGCAAGAAGGTATTGATGGTTGGTATAACCGTGATGCACGCGAATTCATCGGTGATGATGCAGATTGCTATAACGCTGTTCGAGATACTTTAGACGTATGGTTCGATTCAGGTACAACACACTTTGCAGTCCTTCGTGAACGTGAAGAGCTACAAGACCCTGCTGATTTGTACCTTGAAGGTTCAGACCAACACCGTGGTTGGTTCCAATCTTCATTGTTGACTTCAATGGCAATCAACGAACGCGCACCGTATAAAGGCTTGTTGACACACGGCTTCGTGGTCGATGAGAAAGGCCGTAAGATGTCGAAATCGATCGGTAACGTCATCACACCGCAAGACATCATTAAAGATATGGGTGCTGATGGCCTTCGTTTCTGGATTGCATCTGCAGACTACCGTTATGAAATGACCGCAGGTAAAGAAATCTTTAACCGTGCCTCAGACGGTTACCGTCGTATTCGTAACACATTGCGTTTCTTGTTAGCAAACTTAAATGGTTTCCAACCTGCGACTGATTGCTTAGCGATTGATGATTTGATTGCACTTGATCAATACATCTTGCAACGTGCTTCAGAAGTGCAAGAAACCATTAAGAAAGCTTACGAAGATATGAACTTCCATATCGTGACAAGTGCGCTGACGAATTTCTGTATCAACGATTTAGGTGGTTTCTACCTAGACATTATCAAAGACCGTCAGTACACCACCAAAGCAGATTCTCAAGCACGCCGTTCTGCACAAACTGCGTTGTACCATTTGGTTCAAGCATTTGTACGTTGGATGGCACCTATTTTAACGTTCACCGCACAAGAAGCTTGGCCATTGATTCCCGGTCAAACTGAGAAATATGTCTTCACTGCTGAATGGTATGATATTCCGACTGCATCAAGTGCCAATGTCGTATCAGAAACTGAATGGCAAACATTGATCAATGTGAAATCGGCAGTGAATAAGTTTATCGAGGCAGCACGTGGTGCGAAAACTGTGGGTTCAAACTTGTCTGCTAAGGTTGAGCTTTGGGCGAATGATGAACTTAAAGCCGTTCTAGACAAATTAGGCGATGAACTTCGTTTCGTTCTCATTACTTCACAAGTGATGGTCAATAGTTTCGATGCAGCACAAGGTGAAGTATCTGACTTAGAAGGCTTGAATGTGAAAGTTTCTGCTGCTGACGGCGAAAAATGCGTTCGTTGCTGGCATGTTCTGCCTGATGTGAATACACATCCATCACATCCAGGACTATGTGGTCGTTGTATTATTAACCTCCCTACAGGTCAAGGCGAAGAGAGAAAATATGCCTAATCCACAAAATAATAAAAAAGGTTTATTCCAATTCTATCCCCACAATTTGTGGTGGATAGGATTGTCTATTGTTGCCATTATTTTGGATCAATGGACTAAATGGATAGCAAGTACACATCTGACTTATGCAGACCCTGTACCTGTTTTACCTTTTTTAAATTGGACATTACTACATAACTACGGCGCTGCCTTTAGTTTCTTGTCCGATGCCGGTGGATGGCAACGTTATTTCTTTACATCACTTGCAGGAATTGTCTCGGTTATTTTTGTGTTTTGGATTATGCGTATGCCAAAAAACATGAAAGTATTGCCTTTAGCCATCGCACTCATCTTAGGTGGGGCGATTGGTAATCTTATTGATCGAGTAAGTTTAGGCTATGTTGTAGATTTTATTCATGTCTACTATAACAATAGCCACTTCCCTGCTTTTAACCTTGCAGATAGTGCCATTACTTTAGGTACCATCTTAATGCTGATCGATACTTTTTTCTTAGAGAAACATCGTATTCAACGTGCGGAAGCGCAAAATGACTGATTTTATTAATCCAAATGAAGATACTCGCATTGAAGCGGGTTCAAAAGTACATTTACACTTTTCAGTAGCCATTGAAAATGGTGTTGAAATTGATAATACCCGTAGTCGCGAAGAACCTGTAAGCCTCGTGATAGGTGATGGCAGCTTATTGCCTGGTTTTGAAAAAGCTTTATTTGGCTTACGCGCGGGTGACCGTCGTACAGTAAGTTTACCTGCTGAAGATGCTTTTGGCCCTTGGAACCAAGAGAACGTGCAAAAATTTGATACTGTTAAATTTGAGCAACGTCCTGCTGAAGGTCAAATGATTGAGTTTGAAGATAAAGCAAAGCAGTCATTATATGGTGTGGTTAAATCGGTTGGTGATGATATCACTGAGGTCGACTTTAACCATCCGCTTGCTGGTAAGGACATTACTTTTGAAGTTGAAATTTTCAAAGTAACACCAGCAGGTCAGCAAGGCATCAAAATTATGTAATGCCTGATTCGTACATAAAAAAGCGCCTTATGGCGCTTTTTTTTAGATACATTTTCGATCTACCTTTTTTAAAAAAAACATTTTAAAGTCAGTGTGATAACAGATAGAAGGATAAATTTGGTGAATATTCAAATTATTGTGGGAAGCATTCGAGAAGGCCGCACAGCCATTAAAGTTGCAAATTGGGTTCAAAACACGATTTCATCATATAACTACAGCACGATTAAGACAGAAATTGTGGACTTAAAAGAATGGGATTTACCGTTTTTCGCTGGAGCAAATCCACCACTAACGGGTATATATGATCAACCTAAGCAACAAGAATGGGCTGCTCAAATCGCGAAAGGTGATGCATTTATATTTATTAGTCCTGAATATAATCATGGGTACAGCCCTGCACTTAAAAATGCACTCGACTATTTAGGTAAAGAGTGGAATGGAAAACCTGCTGCTTATGTCAGTTATGGCGGTAGTAATGGCTCTCGCTCTATCGATCAAATCCGTCAAGTTGCTACGCAATTAGGTTTAGTCGACTCAAATGCCGTGGTTGAGATTCGCGATATTTTTGCACGCAATCGCAATGAAACATTCGAAGGCAATGAATTCGATGACAAAGCGCTTAAATCTGCGTTTGATAAAATTGTGCAATATGTAAGTGCGTAATAATCATCTTCAGATCATCAGTAGGTGCGCGATTACAAATACCGAAGACACTTTGATCGAGATAAAATTATAGTTGAAAAAGTGAACCCTCTAAAATTAGAGGGTTCTTTTTAGATACAGATCAATGAATTAACTAATTTTGTCCAACCGTTAAACTTTGATTCCCTATACATTTGCATCCACATGCCAAAGGTGAATTATGCTGTGCGGCGGGTTTTCCCATAATAACCATTTTGCTGTCACCCGCAACAATTGTCGTCACCGTTTTATGTTTAGGACAGGTGGCCTTATCCCCTACACAAGCAACTGGCTTACCTTCGATTAAGAAAGAACTATTTGCTGAAATAACCTGCCCACCACCAGTGGTTGGAGAGCCAATCGTAATATAAGGGAAAGCCATACACTTGTTCCTTTTATAATATTTTATTGAACTTCAAACTCGATTCTTCGATTTTTCTTACGACCCTCTTCCGTTGCATTGTCTGCAACAGGTTCATCAGCACCCATACCCGCTGTACTTAATCGTGAAGGTGAAATATTCTTGGCAATCAAATATTGTTTTACTGCATCCGCACGTTGCAAGCTCAATTCTTTGTTTTTCTGTGGATTACCTTGACTGTCAGTATGTCCGATGATTTTGACATTTTTGCCTTGAACTTTGTTTAGCGCAACCACCATTTCGTCTAAAATTTGTGTGCCTGCTGGTAAAAGTGTGGCACTTCCAGAAGCAAATTCAATAATTCGATTTTTTAAAGCATTATCAATGATGGCTTGTTCTGCATGATTCACAGATAACTGTGCATTAAAGCGATAAGGTGCCACAACTAAATTTTGAAATGTATTTTGAGTCGGTACGATATCATTTTGATTGAGGACTTTACCTATGAGCTCAACTTGTGTTCCTCTTACACTCAATTTTCCTTGAGAAACTTTTTTAAGATCAGGTGTAATGACTTGTGTCACGGAATCACTCCATCCATTGGGTGCAGTGACAGGACGAACCTGAATTTTATCGATAATTTGGTCTTGGCTATAGACCACTTTCATTTTATTCAATATGGCCTGTTTGCTCATCTCGTTAGGAACAACTCCCTCAACGATAATTTCTTTCGCAAACGATATAACACTTATACTCAATATCGAACTAAGCAATGAAATCTTTAATAAGGTTTTCTTCATCATTATTCTTCTATAAAAGTCTGTCGGAATAATTTCATTCCTTGATTTAAACTCAACTGTCGTTCGCACAAAGATTGCTCGAGTGCAGCAAGACCTGCATTTTGTTCCAAATAGCGATCAATCCACTGTGCTTGTACCAATGAAACCCAATGTTCAGAGCTTAAGTTCTGATTGAAAATATCACTTAATGCTTCAATATCTGCGCCCTGAAAGCCAAATAATAAAACTGGACGTTCTGAATGAAGAATACCAATTAACACTTCGGTATTATGTTTTGGCAAAAATCTTGCGATTAAACTAACCCAGAATGCTGCGATTTCATAACAAAAACTAGGGTTGTGAATTGGTAAAATTAACACCTTATTCAGTTTACTCGTTCCATTTTTTAATACAGGTTGGAGTAAAAGACCTAGTCCAATCATGCTTTGTGCAAGCTCATAGACCGATATTTTCATCATTTGTGCAAATGAATGCATGGTGTGATTTTCAAAAAAAGCGGTTGATTCAGTTACATCAAGAACTTGAATTTCTTTTTTGAGCTGAGCCAGTTTTTCGATTAAATCATCAGCATCTCGAATTTGACGAATCACACGGTTTCTTTGAAATAAGTCAATCAAAACTGGCTTATAGCTATAAGGTGCATAGAGCAAATTTTGGTAGGGTGCATCCACTTCCAATAAGTGACTCAACACCATAGGAAACTGACGACCTGAGCTGTCTTGGCTGGTCACTAAGTTTGCAACCAAGAACATATTTTCACGCGGATTGGCAATAAAGAAATCTAATGATGCCAAACTTTGATAATTTTGATCGAAATTTGGATTTCTCATTGCCATTTCAAGCGCTTCAGTAATCCACTGATCAATCACTTGAATCAAAGAATACTGTCCTTTGGTTTTCAGAAAATCGCCACGAGCAGGACTCTTACCATAGTACAAAGGCATTGTTTTCACACTGTACATATCGCCTCCTACTGATGATCCATCTTAAGTTGTACTCCATACATCATGGCTGTGCTCCTTGTGTTGCATTTTGCAATGCCGTATTCGTTGAATTCTCAGCTTGAGGTGCTGGTGTTGGTGCCTTTTGAGCAGATACCACACGTGCTGTCGCCTTGTTGGTCGTCACCTTATCAACCAATTGCAAACCGTTTAAATCACGATTAGAACCAACGCCTGTTCCACCTTGACCTGAATTCCCACTGATCAAACGAAAGTTTACTTTTACCGCTAATGATGGTTGTTGAGCACTTGCCCAAGTCATTTCGATGACACCATTTTGATCACGACGTTGCGAAGAGTCGATCAAACGATTGATCCCGTATTCACCTGGTGCATCAAAAATCGTATGCGTTTTCCCTTCGAGATCGACTGCAGTAATACGTGCTCCAGGAATAGCACCAGTATTCGGCCAAACAAAGTTCACCCACTGTTGGATACCATTTTCAAAGACCATACGTTGACCATCAATATCAATCGTATAAGACAGCAACTGTGGATTAGACAATGGATAGAATTGGAAGTTGGACTGATTGGTCGCAGCAGGCGCAGAACCTTGTGACAAAGTACCTGTAGCTACACCGTTAAGTGGTGAAACATAGCGTTGGAAACTCATCACAAATTGTGGATTCAAGATAATGCCTTGGTCTTTCCACGTTTTAGAAGTCAGTGTGTAGCCACGACGAATCACAAATGGATCGAGCGTTTCTTTAACAAAATTGGCAATACTACCGCCCTCACCGAAGATTTGACCGATTTCACTACTCGTCGCTTGGATTGAAGCCGAGGTATTGAATGGAACCTTTTGGCTCAGAGTCTGATTAAACGGTTGATAAGCTTGCATCACCCATAATTTATTAATCTCATCTTGTGCTGGCGTGATTAAGCTTGCAAAGGATTGTGTCAGTGGACTCACCAAAAGCTTTTGAATGAGCTTATTGTCAATATCATTCAGACCGACCGTCAGTTTTTCATCGACAAGTTTTTGCGTAGTATTAAATACTGAGGTTTGTTCATTGATGGTTTGTTTTACCAAAGCCATCGCATTTGGGCCAATATCCCCTGCATTTCGGAGATCATTAAACTTACTGCGTACCTGTGCAAGATTTTCTAAATACTCATCAAGTAATGATTTATTTTGCTGATCATCACGTTTACGAACCAACTGATAAAAAACGTTAAATTCTTTTGATATAGCACCTTGGGCGCGCTCAGCTGCACGTTGAATTTCATTGGTATTATCTTGACGAAGAACCTTACGTTTAAACCAAGCGATAAATCCTGTTTGTGGAGCAGCCAATTCCGCTTGAACCACAGGGTTATCCCAATTGGTTTCTTTCGCTGTATGCTCAATGAGCAAACGTATCGGGGAGTTTTGAGGCTCACCCAATAAATCTATTGTTTTATGTTGCTGGGCAAAATCAGGTTGTTTTGCATAATAAATTCCATTCAAGAATTTACGCCACTCTGCGATATATTCTTTCTTATAGAGTTCAGTCAGCTGCTTACGAATTTGATCTGGACTACCACTAAAGGTGAGGTCATCTGATTGATTGCTGTTCAACACCCAGTCACGACTGTCTGTCGGACTATTCGCAGCTTCATCAATGGCTTGATCGATATATTCGTTCCATGCCTTATATGTAAATACCCCAGGAAGAGCATAAGAACCTAATACGGCACTACGATTGTTCTCACCTACAATTTGAGCTGCTGTCACTGCTGGATATCGTACGGCAGCACGCATTTTGATCTCATTATAAACTCGATCACGTGCTGGCATCCCCTTCATCACCGCCAACAATACTTGTCGGCTTTGATCAACCAATTGCGCATCCGCTGACAACTGTGGGAATTTTGGATCATTCGCCAATGTCATGGTATAGGTCAGCACCTGCTCCGCTTTTTGGATCATTTCACCACGTGGCATTTGTCCACGATTCGCATCTAACCACGAACGCCAAAAGCGCGTAACCTGATCACTCAGATGACTTGCTTCCATATATTTTGAATTGCTCATCATCAAATAAGCTTTCAATGCGTTGTAAGCATCTTGGGGATTCGAATCAGAAGGTTCCAAAGCATTTTGTGCAGGTTTAGCCGATACTTGCTGAATTTCAACATTAACGTGATTTTCTTTTAGTGTCGCTTCATTATTTTTTACACGTTGCAAGAACTGACCAATATTTTGTTGAGATGGTTCTAAAACAATTTGTCGCACACCATTTAAATATTCGGTTTTAAGTTTTTCCCGCAGATCATTGCCTTGATACAAACCAAAGCCAAACTTTAATGGACGATCTTCTTCAAATTGATCTAACTGTTCTAAACGCTGTTGTAAAATTAGTAACGAGTCGAGCTGTGTCGCCAAATGCTGACCTGATGCCTGCTCCATTTGCATCACTTTATTCAGATCAGCTTGAACATCTGCGATCAACTGTTGATTGTTACGGTAAGACCACACCCACAGGCCTAAAATTACAGATACCCCAAGTAAAGCTGCAATAAAACTCAAATAACGTTGGCGCTTTTTCGCCGGGTTAATATGTTGCTTCACCAAGTTTTTATCTTTCAGAATGACATCTGAAAATAATCCCTTTAAGAAATACCCATGATTCTGTGATACAGAATTTTGTGGAATACCATGTTCGCTGTTCGGAATTTTCTGAAGTCTAAATTCTTGAGCAATTTGCTCCGTCATTGGACTCTCGATCGTTCCTTCTTGTAAGGCACTGGTGAAGTAAAAACCACGGAATACAGGTTTGAACTGATACGGATTTTCCTCAAATAGTGTTCCTATAAAAGTTTTGAGTGCTGGTTTTAAAGTCTTAAACTCAAGCGGAAAAGTCATCACACTTGGTGAGATATTCTGTGCATGACGGCGACTTAAATGAGTCGTACTTACGCTTTTCAATCCATCATACAAAATATTGTAATGATGCTCGAATAGATCAACAGCATTTTCAGATGAATCTGGATTATAAGGCAGCGTTGCTCCCCAAACTTGGTCAAATTCATCCTGATCATAACAATCAAAAAACTCAGTGAATCCTGCGATCAAATCCATTTTAGAAAACACCAAATACACAGGTGCAAAGATTTCTAAACGTTCCGTCAAATCTTGTATACGTGCTCTCAAGTTTTTAGCGAGTTTCAAAGATTTTTCAGGACTTTGGCTAACTAACTCGGCAATACTGACGGTGACAATCAGTCCATTAATCGGCGCTTTAGATCTATTTTTTTTGAGCAAGTTCAAAAAACCAATCCACTCAGAGTGATCTTCTGCATAGACTGAGTAACGACCAGCAGTATCCAACAACACCCCTTCTGTTGAGAAAAACCAGTCGCAATTACGTGTTCCACTCAAACCTGAAGACACTGCATTTTTATGCGTTTCTTCGAATGGGAACTTTAAGCCCGAGTTATAAATGGCAGAACTCTTACCGGCAGCAGGGTTACCAATGACCATATACCAAGGCAACTCATATAGCGCTGCATTCCCTTTTTTATCACCCAGCTTTGACTTACGAATGAGCTGAATTGAATCCTTCATCTGTTGATGAACCAATTGTAGTTCATCTTTATCCTTCTGCTTACCATACTCAGCTTGGGTATCTTTTTCGATTGCTTCCGCCAATTCTTCCCCTTGCTTCTCATGGCGTTTGCGTTGAATGAACCAATAGATTCCATAACCGATTAGACCCAGTACATAAGCCACCGCAAGCGGCCAGAAATACTGTCTAGGTATCGTGTGATAGGCAGACACTAAGGCAACAAACAATGACAATGCAATGATTGCCTTTGGGTTTGAAACGTACTGCCATACATAGCCTAATATCGTGTGCATTGTATTCTCATTTTTTTCGTAAATTTTTAAACGTTTTGCTGCTCAGGATTTATGTCTGATTCTGATTGATAAGTTTGAATAAATGTCTGAACATCTGGGTTTTGAGTTGTATACACCATTGTCATCAAGGCATCATCAAATTGAAAAGCGAGAGTAAAGCCAAAAATTTTAGCTAAGCTTTGTGTATTCCCAAGTGTTGGAAAAAGCATTAAATAGTGATGTTGCTCAATATTCGTATTGGCAAAATTTTGCTCAATTTTCTTAAGTGTTTTGAGTTGAGTAATGTCATCCAACAGAACTGTAAAGGGCTGCTCATTTTCCACTTTGAACTGATGATCAATGTTATAGCGATCTAAACTCTGTTTCAGTTGTTTTTCATTTATCGCAATATCTAATGTTTTCGTAGGTAAAACATTTTCAATTTGAATTTTAGGTGAAGCTAAACAACAGCTCGAAATATATTCTGCAGGAATATACTGCTCTGAAATCCAAATCTTTTCATCTAATGTATCTTGGTCAATTTCGGAATCAACGATAAACACAAGACTTATAGACGACTCATCTTTTTCAATACTTTGTAAAAGATGAATCCATTCACTATAGCTTGTTTCAGCACCCCAATAGTGGTGTTCCACGTGAAACACTTCAGGAATATAATTGAGCTGACTCAGGTAGTCTGAAATGAGTTGCTCAGAATCTTGTTCATCCCAAACATGCAGTAATTCTTCAGCGAGAATCAGGTGGATTTTAAGCTTATTCAGTCGATAAACTTGCTGCACAGAAGGAGTATCTTCTTCCCCATCATGATACTCAGCCTGAGGATCAATCCATGCTGGATGCATACGATAAGATTGGCTAATTTGAGTATCGTAGAAAAGTGCAGATTTTTTTAAATGCTCACTAATTTCCCAGAGTATTTCTGTTTGTTGTTCGAGTTGAGTCAGAATCAATTGGTGAATGCGGTATTGCCGTTTGAAGCTATATTCATCCTCTTCATCTTGTTCGACGTCTAAATCAGAAATTCGATAACTCAGAATAGGCAAGCCATACCCATTCAATAATTTGTCATCAAGTTCAGGACTCTTGAATTCCCGAATCGCATCAATAATCAGATGATTTTCACCCAAAGCATTGAGTGCATAAGCGCGATAGACATTTAAATTGATCCACTCCACAGGCTCAGGCTGTAGCTCCTCAATTGCGACCTCATCGCTAAGTTGAGGATCATTCTGTTTATTTTTTTGCTCTTTTATCCAATGATAAATCATATATGGCATCACCAAAAAAGCAGTGATTGCAACAGGTAACAATCCAAAAAAGATAAGTAGATCACTGCCAGAAGGATCAAAATTGATGTCACGCCAATACAGCACCACAATCGCAGAAATCACCAGATAAACAGTAAGGAACACTCCAACAATGATTTTGATCATGACGCTACTCCAAGCAATGGGTAGCAAGTTTCATCATTGTCTAGCGGTTGATTATGAGCTAAAAAGGCACCCTGACTAAGCCCCATAGAATGCTCCGAATTTAAAGTAATAGGCTGTATTTCTTGTTTTGATAAAATTAAACGAACATCAACCAATAAGGTTGGGCTACACCAGCTTTGTAGTAGTTTTTTTAATTTTAAACTTAGTTTTTGTTGTGGTAGAAAATCTAGGTAAGTTTTACGATCCAACGGTCCAATTTGAATTTCAATTTTGCCATCAATTTGGGTAATAGTCTCTCCACAAAATGTATTCAATCCTAACAAGCTTGGCGTCGCCCCTCCTAAGGATGTTCTCTGCTGAAGCTCTAATTTAAATTTTTCAGGGATAAACTCTTGTATTGCCACATGCTGATTAAATACCTGCGCAATCATGGTTTTTAAAGCATGTGCTGTATTATTTTGCCCCTGCATTAATCCTGCAAATTCAGCAAAATAATCATCAAGTTCTTGTTGTTGATGTTGCTGACTAATATAACCATTTAAAGCATGGATAATATTCAGATAATGATTTTCAGACTCGACCTCATACCGTACTGGTAAATTGTACTTGACCGTCGCATCAACGAATTGTGAAGTGAGCTTATGATTAAATAAACTCAAGAATTGCGTTGTTTCAACTCGAAATTTGCGTGATGCTGATTTAACTTTATTGGTATAGCTATAGGGTAATGCCCCCTGCATGCCAGTCAAACCCACCATTAAATTTGTAAGCTGAACTTTTTCATCTTCTAAAGCTAGCGATTCAATTTCTTTTTTAGGGAAGTTAAGCTCTAAGGAAGGATGAAATTTAAAATCACGATCCCATGGTGTATGTGGCCGAGCAAAGGGCACATGTCTTAACAATCGAATCGACTGAATAAACTCATAAGCAGTCGGCTGTTGAAATAAATGGTCTATTACAGAAGCTTCTTGCCACCAACGTTCTGCACGCATTGGTATAACTCCTGTTGTGATTGAGCATCTTCGATTATGACATCGACAAAACTGTTTAACTGCACTTTTAAGTTAAACACATGACTCAGCAATTGACTGAAAATATAAAGACTATGACCTCTGAATATTTGTTCATCGATTCGGATAACAACTTTGAGTCCTCGTACGAAAAGCGGGAAAGGTTTTGCTTCAACCAACTTATGCGTCAGGCTAAATTCAATTTGTTTAATCGAATTAATTAACAGATGATTTTCTTTATTCGCCGGTAAGTTATATAACTCTAATAATTCTTTTAAATGTGCTACCGCATCCCCTTTCATCAGTGCTAACGTATTTAATGAAAGATGAGAAATAATGCGCCATTGCTCTTTCTGATTTTGCTCAAATTGATAGGGTAAACTCGGACGCTTCAATACCAACGCTCGACGTGCCAAACTACTATCATTCAGATTTAAAATATTATTTGACTGGCTTAATGCTTCATGCGGTAAATTCCGATTCGAACATAGCAATACGGTGCTAATAAAATCAGACTTTGTATCATACGGCTGTAAATGCTTAGAAATAATGGAATAACCCGTTTCAACAAACTTATTGTTGAGCTGTGATGAGTTCAATGCATAGAAAAATTGGACATTTTCATCATGGTAATGACTCATTCCAAAGAACGGCAACACTGGATGATAAACCTGTTCCTGATTAATCTTTTCACGAACCATGTGCATTTTCTGAATCGAATAGACCTGATAAAACTCAGGATGATGCGCATCCGTGATCAATGGATATTCAAGTTGTCGATGATGTATTTTTTGTGGTTCAGCATTTTTTTCAAAAAGATTAACAGCCGGCGTGCTAAATAATTTGAAATTTGCAACATTCAGCTCTGAATAATTACGAATAATCGCCTGATCGTTTAGGTTTAACTTAAAATGAATTTGGAGATCAAAACTCGTTTGCTGATCTAATAAATTTCTTAAAAAAGAAAAATCAAGATTAAGAAAGCTGAATTTATCTGCAAAACAAAAATATTCCATCAACAAGCGATAGGCATGATGTGTATGTTGATCAATAGGCAATAAACTCTCATCTTCCTCAAAGCCCATTAAGGAAAATGGATTAGAAATTTGATAAAGCTGTGTTCCAATGCGTACCGTAAAAGTCGTATCTTTTTTGAAAATACTGTCCAAAACTTGCAGCGGAAAATTTGAAATAGCATCTAAATAAATAGGGAGTTTTTCTTGATGAATCCACAAGCCTGCTTCATTGAAAGTTTCAAAACTTAATTGCAAAGTGGCATTTTGATTGAGATGAATTTGAGCACTTGGGTTCGTTTTAAATTGAACTTGATTCAGTTGAATGGGAAGTAATCGTACAGCTTGAGAGGTATTAAATTCACATTGTACCCCCTTAAAGCTTCGTGATTTTAGCGTTGTTGCCTGCGGAATGACGTGAGCTTCAGTTAATTGTTTTATTTTATTTTGATCCTCGAAACTGACGACAGTACAACTTGGAAAATGTCTTAGATATTGAGGGAACATCACCTCAAATAAAGCACGTGTAAAAACGTCATAACTGTCTGCTAATTTTTTATCAATTCGAGCAGCAATCAACGAAAACGCCTGAATTAAGCGCTCAATGTGTGGATCATCAATCTGTTCTTGGTTGAGCGAGAGCCGTTGGGCAATTTTAGGATACTTCTGAGCAAACTCGCGAGATTGTTGACCAAATTCTTGTAATTGTTTTTCGTAGTACGGTAAAAGTTCTTCTATCACAAAAGCCCCAATCTTAAGATCTAGCCGAAATTACATATTGTTGTGTCGTTGGTTTCAATAAAGCATCAAAAACTACAGGCTCATACAATGGATGGATATTTAAATATGCTTGAATACTGAGGCAAAGTGCGCCCATATTGTCGCTGTCTAACAACATTTCAACTTGAATTTGTCGTAGGCGAGGTTCATGTGCCGCAATGGACTGCTGAATAGATTGGCAAATTTTGTCTCGATCCATTGGATTGGCTGTTGATAATCCAACAAAATCAATAATGCCAAACTGTGCAATCGAGCCTTTAACCGTAGGGAAGTCATCAATTTGATCAAACTTGGCTACTCGACTATTGAGTAGATCTTCCAAGTCATGTGCAACAGATTCACGTAGCTCTTGCATAGATAAGCCTTTGATCTGATCCTCATATTCTGGAATCAAGCGGTCAAATAAAGTTGCACGGAAGCCAAATGGATAAAGATGATCTAAATTTGTTTTCATCTTGCCTACTCTAAAAGATGAATAAAGGCCAACTTAAGTCAGCCCCTACTCCTCTCACTTTCAAGACTTTAAGCTTTGTAGCTTGCAGTGTTGTTAGAAAGTGACCATTGCTTCGTGATCGCACCTTTTTGAGTACCATCGATATCTTGTTGGTTGTATGTCCACTCAACAGCAGCATATTTCAAACCAAATGCTTCAGTCGGAACACCTTCAGCATTTACAGATGGTGTTACGCTTGAAACTAGAACATGTTTCAATTTGATTTGAAGGTACTTAATACGCTTATCACCATTCGCACGGTAGTAATCGATTTGTACTTCATCAAAAGTGTAACCAGCAGAACATGCTTCCCAAAGTTTCGGGCTAGTCGCATCTAAATCTTTAACGAATAACATGTCTGAATGTTCAACACGCTCAGAAGTATGACCACCAACACTTGAAGATGTCGCAGATTTAGGCTGACGGATGTTATGAGACCAAGAATTAACTTCCAACCAATCTTTGTGCTCAGTGTCACGAGATTCGCCGTCTACTTTGTATTTTCCTCGAAATTGAACATATATATCTTTCATGAAGATTTCCTGTTTTATTTAACGTTATTATAAAGTTGCTCTATTTAATTAGAGGACTGAGGTAACTCAGTGACAAGTCTCAAAGATACCGACAACTCGTCCAACTGGAAGTGCGGTCTTAAAAACACGACCGATTTGTAGTGACCAGGGTTCGCCGGGTCTTCCACAACTTTTACAGATGCTTCACGAAGCGGGCGCTTAGCTTTGGCCTCTTGTGATGCACCATCATCTAGTAATACATATTGAGATAACCAATCATTCAAGAAGCTTTCTACATTTCCAGCTGAAGCAAAACTTCCGACTTTATCTCGCATCATTGCTTTCAAATAATGCGCAATACGCGACACAGCCATGATGTATTGAATCTGGCTTGAGAGTGCTGAATTTGCATTCGCTGTATCGCTATCATATTTCTTAGGCTTTTGGGTCGATTGAGCCCCAAAGAACGCTGCGTAGTCTGTGTTTTTGCAGTGTACTAATGGAATAAAACCGAGATCGCTCAACTCTTTCTCACGGCGGTCCGTAATCGCAACTTCTGTCGGACACTTAAATACGACTTCACCATCATTGGTTTTGAAGGTATGTACTGGCAAGCCTTCTACTAAACCACCACCTTCAACCCCACGAATTGCCGCACACCAACCATGCATATCAAATGCATTCGTTAAACGTGTACCGAAACCGTATGCTGCATTCATCCAGAGATATTGATCGTGATCTTCACCTGACACTTCTTCAACGAAGTTAAACCCTTCTGTTGCCCAACCCTCTTTAGGGTCATAAGGCAGGCGACCCAGAACGCGTGGCATAGTTAAAGCCACATAGCGAGAATCATCACTTTCACGGAATGAGCGCCACTGTACATATTCTGCAGTTTCAAAAATTTTAGATACATCACGAGGACGATCAATTTCAGTGAAAGATTCAAGACCTAGAATTGAAGGGCTTGCTGCTGAAATAAAGGGTGCATGAGAGGCAGCGGCAACATGAGAGATTTGTTCTAAAAGATACATATCTGACGGTGTGCGATCGAATTCAAAATCACCAATCAAAGTTGCGTAAGGTGCACCACCAAAAGAACCATATTCTTCTTCATACACTTTTTTGAACAATGTGCTTTGATCAAAGTCAGTTGCGCCTTGGAAGTCCTTAATCAATTCTTTTTTAGTGGTATTTAAAATGCGGATTTTAATTAAAGGATTTGAAGGTGTTTCTTGACAGAAATAGTAAAGTCCACGCCAAGTCGACTCAATCTTTTGAAACTGTTCATGATGCATAATTTTGCTTAATTGAGCAGAAATTAAAGCATCAATTTCAGCAATACGCTTATCTATTGAGACCGTCATGTTTTCTGAAACAGTAATTGTTCCAGCCATAACTTCTTTGGCTAATTCACCAATTAAATTTTTCGCACGAACATGTTCATCATCGTTACGCGCTATTCGACTTTGTTCAACAATCGAATCTAGAAGACTTGTTTCTTCAACAGCATTGCTTGTCGCAGGTGCGGTTTGTAAATTACTCACGGTCATCGCCTCCTGCTTCGGCACTTAATTTGCGTACTTGATCTGTATTTTGAAGAATTTCATCAAGCAGATCTTCTAGACGTTCGCTATTTGAAATTTTATTACGCAAATCTGAAAGGCGTTCACGCGCTTCAACCAATTTGCGTAAAGGGTCAACTTGTTGAACAACATTTTCAGGTCGGAAATCTTCCATTGAGTTAAAAGTAAGATCTACCGACATATTTCCACCCTCTTCCGAAATTGTGTTTTCAACTTGAAAGGCAGCTCTTGGTGCTAGCGAACTCATTACTTCATCAATGTTATCCAAATCTACATTAATAAATTTCTTATCTTTCAGTTTGGTTCTTTCAAGTTCAGATGCTGCTGAGAAGTCCCCTAATACACCAACAACAAAAGGAAGTTCTTTTATTTCTTTACCATCACCTACTTCTACGTCATACGTCAGTTGTACTCGAGGTGGTCGGATGCGTTGTAATTTTTTTTGAACACTTTCACGCTTAGCCATATTATTTTTTCCTAAATTTGTAATTTGATCAGTTCAACGAGCCAAATGGATTCTCACGTTTTGGTGCTGCTGGTTTTTCAACTTTCGCAGGTGTCGTTGTTTTAGCGGGTGTTGTTTTTGCTGGAGTCGATGCACGGCGCGTCGTACGTGCAGGCTGTCGAGTAGTTCGAGTCTCTTGAACACGCTTAGGTGCTTCTTCAACTTTGGTTTCGATTACAGTCAAAGGTTTAGCTTTTTTAACTGCTTCAGAAAGTGCCAATGCTGGTTCGTAAGTCTCTTCAGTCAAATAACGTACTTCTGGTCCACGCATTTGCTCTAATGCCTCATTCGCGATTCCGATTCCAGCTAAAAACTTAGTATCTGTTAACGATGAGTGCTGAACATTTTGTGCATTAAGACTGTTCACCAATTGAAGTGCTTTCTGATTTTGTCCGATTTGTTGAAAACGCTGAGCTGCTTGTGCTAGAAAACCATTTTTATTGTCTTTATTTTTTTTATCACATGCTTGAGCATAAATTTGTAGCAATGTCTGGTCTGTTTCACCCGCTACTAATGGATGATCTTTAACACAACCTCTTTTGAGTTTTACTTCATCTGCGTAAGTTGTAGACGCCATCCCCAACCCAATTAGCAGAGTTGTAAGCAGAATTTTAGTATTCAAAATACACCCTCATTTATTATAAAATTTACATTAACTATATGATTCATTAAATCATTTTTTAACACACTCAATGTTTAGAGCAATGTCTTCTATATATATTAGATTTAATTAAAATTTAAACTTATAAATGCAAACTTAGTCAACATTATGACCATTATAATAAAGAAACAATTAAGTTTTTTAAGTTACAAAATTATATAGTTCTGTAAACGATTCACACTATAGGATAGTTTTTTTATCACCTTTATTTAGGTAGAATAAAAAATATGGGTGAATTTTTTCATACTAAAAATTATTGTTTATTAAATATTTAGTCGTTAAAAATCTTAAAAATAGACGTTATGTAGGTTTATTTTAAGTAACTATAAATAATTTGAACACAGAGAATTCTGATGAATAACTTGAAAATTTTGATTACAAAACTATCTCCTACGACAAGAACAGCACTAGAAAAGTCTGCAAATTATTGTATTAATCAACAAAATTACGAAATCGAAATTGAACATCTACTCTTCGAATTATTAAATCAAAACGTAAAAAATGATCTCTCTATTTTGCTCGATCACTATAAAATTTCTAAAAATGCACTGATCGATGATTTACAAGAAACGATTTCGCACTTGCCCAAAGGCAATACGCGTACACCTATTTTTGCTCAATCGATTGTACATCTGCTAGAACAAGCTTGGCTTATTGCTTCCGCAGATCAAACCCCAGTCATCCGTAGCGGGCACTTATTAGTTGCGTTATTGACTGCAGGAGATTTATATCAAATCGCGCTTCGTGCATCGAGTTTATTCGATCTGTTCCCGATTGATACGATGAAACACAAATTTATAGAAATTTGTAAAGCTAGCATTGAAGAGCATCTCCCTCAAGCTGATCATCAAAATGATGTTCAGGGTCAGGATACGATTCAAGGTTCAGAATCTCATGCAAAAACACCTGCACTAGATCAATACACCATTAACTTGACTCAAAAAGCGCTTAACGGTGGGATTGATCCTGTCATTGGACGTGAGTTTGAAATTCGCCTTATGTTGGATATTCTGATGCGTCGTCGTCAAAATAATCCTATTTTAACAGGTGAGCCAGGCGTAGGTAAAACTGCTGTCGTTGAAGGTTTAGCGCTGAAGATTGCCAACAACCAAGTGCCTGATGCATTAAAAAATGTACATATCCATGTTCTTGATATGGGTCTATTACAAGCAGGTGCAAGTGTAAAAGGTGAGTTTGAAAATCGCTTAAAACAAGTCATCCAAGAGGTTCAAAGTTCCGCTCATCCTATCATCATCTTCATTGATGAAGCACACACACTGATTGGTGCAGGCGGTCAAGCTGGTCAAAATGATGCGGCGAATCTCCTTAAACCAGCCTTAGCACGTGGCGAGTTAAGAACAATTGCTGCAACTACATGGGCTGAATATAAGCAATATTTTGAAAAAGATGCGGCGCTCAGTCGTCGTTTCCAAGTCGTCAAAGTTGAAGAACCGACTGAAGAAGTTGCGATTGATATGCTTCGCGCCATGATTCCTGTCATGGCTAAACACTTTAATCTTCAAATCGATGACGAAGCCATTGTTACTGCTGTTCATTCTTCACATCGATATATTGCTGGTCGACAACTCCCAGATAAAGCAGTGAGTGTTTTAGATACTGCTGCCGCTCGTGTGGCATTAACTCAGAATGCTCAGCCGGTAAAGTTAGATCAGCTACATGCTCAACATCATAATTTATTGCTTGAATTAGATATTTTGGAACAAGAGAATAATCAGTTCCCACAGCATGACGAACGCCTCTCCAATCTTAAAAATACGATCACTGAAATAGAAAATGAGTTAAATGCCACAACTGAAAAGTGGAAACAAGAACTAGAAATTGTTCAAAAAATCAAAACACTTGAGCAAAAAAATTCTGAATTAAAAGATGAAGAACACATTAATGATTTTAAAAATCAGATTCAGCAACTTAGATCCGATTTAAAAATATTACAAGGTGAACAACCTCTGGTATTTGAACGTGTTAATGCACAAATCATTAATGAGATTATTTCAGACTGGACTGGTATTCCTGTAGGAAAAATGGTCAATGACGAAATTAAGCAAATTCTAAGTTTAGAAGAAAAACTGGAACAACGAGTCATGGGGCAAGACTATGCCCTGCATCAACTTGTTCAAGGAATCAAAACTTCTAAAGCAAAACTTGAAGATCCAAACAAGCCTCAAGGGGTATTTATGTTGGTTGGACCAAGTGGTGTAGGGAAAACAGAAACGGCTTTAGCTTTAGCCAATGAGCTGTATGGTGGGGAATCTCATCTCATCACGATTAACATGTCTGAGTATCAAGAGGCTCATACTGTTTCCTCATTGAAAGGTGCGCCTCCAGGCTATGTAGGATATGGTCAAGGTGGTGTCCTCACTGAAGCTGTTAGACGCAATCCGTATAGCGTTGTTTTGTTAGATGAAATTGAAAAAGCACATTCAGATGTTCAAGAGTTATTTTACCAAGTCTTTGACAAAGGCACACTTGAAGATGGTGAAGGACGTGTTATCGATTTTAAAAATACCACAATTTTATTGACCTCTAACACTGGCTCAAGCGCAATTATGCAGGCCTGTTTGACTAAACCTGTAGAAGAATGGCCTACGGCAGAAGACTTAATTGAACATTTAAAACCAAGTTTATATAAACAGTTTAAACCTGCCTTCTTGGGACGTATGCGTATCGTGCCTTACTTCCCACTCCATGATGATCTACTTGTGCGTATTATTCATCATAAGTTAGGCAAAATTACTGATCGTATTTTCAAACAATATCAAACACGTGTTGAATACACCGATGATTTGGTGGAACTCCTCTTAAGTCGCTGTACAGAAGTCGATAGTGGCGCACGTAATGTAGACAATATTCTAAACTCTTCAGTTTTACCTGAACTAGCAACACAAATATTGATTGCCTTAGCGGATAACAAAGTGCCTAAATTAATTCAAATTGATAGCAAAGATGACGTGATTGAGTATCGATTAGATCCAACAACAGCACCGAAAAAGCGTAAAGCCACCAAAAAGAAAATTGTTGAAGCATAATTATTTGAGTATATAAATTAATATGAACATTGATATAGAACAGCTACTTCAACCAATCTCAGATCAAGCAATCTGTGGCGAAGATCTATCTTTTTCGAATGAATTTCATGAAATCAAGAAAGCGAAAACCCAAGATGATCCGCTCTTAGATATGGGGGATTGGGTAGCTGAACCTAAACAAGCAGATTGGTCATTTGTTTCGGCAAAATGTATCGATGTTCTGACTCAAAAAAGTAAAGATATTCGTTTATTGACTTGGTTAAGCGAAGCTTGGAGTCAACTCTACGGTTACGAAGGAGTCGCTCGTAGCCTTGAGCTTTCGCATCGTATGTTATCCAATTATTGGAAAGATATACATCCTGAAATTGAAGATGATGATTTAGATCAACGTCTGGGTTTATTGCAAGGTTTGACTTCTCAATTACCTGCTTTGATTAAACGTGTTCCACTCATCAATTCAGCTCCTTTCTATTCAATCTACGATTATGAAAAATTACTGCATCAACAAAATGTAAGATTAAAAAATGCTGATGATTATGGATCTTCTCAGAATCATCCCGAAATCGAGCAGTTCGAACAAAGCTTATTTAATACCTCAAAAAGTTTCCAATACAACAATTATCAGTTCTTTTTAGAAATTTTGACGCACTGGGATACCCTCAAGCAAGTACTTGATCAACTGATGCAATTAGATGCTCCAAGTTTCGCAAATACTGATTCTCAGTTGGAAGACATACATAAAACACTGAAAAAAATTTATAAAGCAGATGCATTTTTAATGTCTGAGGATACTCCTGACATGAATCAAGACCTACAATTCCAAGAAAACAATTCAAATATAAATTCTGCTCCAACAGCAAAGATACAAGCAGCAGTAACTCAGCAGTCATTTCAACCTCAACCACAAAGTCATCTACAAAATCGTGAACAAGCAATGCGGGTGCTTAAAGATATTGCGGATTATTTTCAAGCAAATGAACCACATAGTCCTGTGAGTTATATGCTTCAAAAAACCATTAAATGGAGCCAAATGCCGCTTCATGAATGGCTCGCACAAGTCATTAAAAACGATAACAACCCATTGGAATCAGTCCATGAACTCTTGGGTGTAAAAAATAGCAATGAATCTAATGAATGGTAATCTCAATGTTTAAAGCAGAAAAAGTACTGTGGGGTGAAGGTCTATTTTTAAGACCGCAGCACTTTCAAATTCAAGACAGTTATCATGAACAGCGTTTAAATCAAACTATTCGCGCCACCATTCCATTCGCATATGGGGTACAACAGCTCAAATTTGATGAATCTCAATTAACGACCCATGTGCTAGCAATTGAGCACATTGAAATGATTTGGCAAGATGGTGAAATTTACGCTGCTCCTTCGCGAGATCTTTTACCTCAGCCCGTACTGCTCGATGAGCTCAATTTCCGTGGTGAAATGACCATTTTTCTTGCGCTCCCTATCGTTCAACCAAACAAGCGTAATATCGCCCATGAGGCTTCGACACAACCAAGTCGATATCATTCGTATCTGAATGAAACTCATGATTTGTTCACAGATGCCACACCTGCTGAAATTACTTACATTCGTCGTCGTGCTGAGCTGAAATTACTGGAATCTCAGAATGATACTCCTCATGAACTGGATGGTTTTTTATATTTGCCGATAGGAAAAATTAAGCGTCATAGTTCAGGAAGCTTTGAACTTGATACAAAATTTATTCCACCAATTTTGCATATTGCTTCATGTGAGTCATTGGTTGCTAATTTAAAACGTACCTTGAATGTCATTAAAGCAAAAATCAAAACTATTCAAACCAACAATCGCGAAAACGAACAAAAATTAATTGAATTTAGATCAGGTGACATTGTTTCATTTTGGCTAGTGAATGCATTGAATACTGCTCATGCAACTCTCAGCCATTTATTGACTCATCCCCAAATTCACCCTGAACGCTTATTTTTTGAATTACTCAGATTGACTGGCTCATTACTGACATTCTCAACAGCCTATGAAGTTGAACATTTACCTCAATATCAACATCATAATTTACAAGATAGCTTTGCGCAGTTAGATGTCATTTTAAGAGAGTTACTCGACACAATCATTTCAAGTCGATACTTCAATATCAGTCTTAAAGAAATACGTCCTTCGTATTGGGTTGGTAGCTTAGAGTCAGATAAGATCACTCGCGAATCTCGTCTGTATATTGCTGTGTCTAGTTCGATGATGCAGACACACGAACTTGTACAAATTGTCCCACTACGTTTTAAAGTGGGCACAACAGTCGATGTTGAGCAACGTGTCGTCTCTGCATTGCCTGCTATTCCGATTCACCATTTGATGCAAGTACCTACTGCGATTCCAGTCCGCTCTGGTGTGAGTTATTTTGAAATTGAACCTCATCATGAACTCTATCAACGCATGTTGGAGTCTGAAACCATCTGTATTTATGTACCTGCTGGATTCCAAGATATCAGTATTGAACTCATCGCAGTGATGAATGGCTAGAGATTGAGAAGAGAAAAATATGAATATGCCTAATGGAGCACCTTCACTGTTCGATGACGGTCAGATTGGAGCAGGCTCTACACCACAGCAACAGAATAAATTGACACAGTCTTCTAATTTGGTTGATTTAATGCATGACGGTTTCTATATCGTTTTTTTAATTCGTAACCAATACGTTCCTGACAATGTCGATGAATTTCGCCAAAAAATCATGGATCAACTACAACGTTTCGAATTACAAGCGAAGAAGTTGCAGTTCTCAGCCGAGGATATCCATGATGCAAAATATGCATTTTGTGCATTACTTGATGAAACGATTGTCACACAACAGGACCCTAGTTATTTCCATTTACAAAATTCGTGGTTAATTAGTCCTCTTCAGTTAACTTTATTTGGATCTCAACTCGCAGGTTATCAATTTTTTGACTTATTAGAAAAAATTAGAACTCGTGGAAAAGATCGCTTAGCGGCTTTAGAAGTTTTTCACTACTGTTTACTGTTAGGTTTTCAAGGTAAATACCGTATTGAATCAATTGAAAGCTTAAATCATTTGGTTGCACGCGTAGGCGATGAAATAGATTATTTAAAAGGTAAAAAAGCCCTCTTTTCACCTTTCGCTGCATTGCCTGATCAAATTAAAAACATTATTCATAGAGAACTTCCATTCGCTTGGATTCTCTTATTTTTACTCCTCTTTGCATTATTGGCATTTTCTGGACTTCGCTATATGCTCAGTCAACAAGAGACCAAAGCCATGACTCAATATAATAATGTCATTAGTGCACCTGCTGAACAGGCCCACATAACGATTCATTTACCATAAAAGATATTCAACATGAGCCAAGAAAAGAAAAATATTAGAGTCCTTACACCTACTAAAAAAAATAAAAAAATTTCGCCTCTAGTAAGTGGGATCATTGGTGTAGCAATTGGTATCTCTGCCACATCTTTAGCTTTTTATACCTATTTAAATCAACCAAGCTTCCAACCGATTAACGCAGCAGATACAGATTCAACACACTCAAATGATAAATTATCCAATATTGATTCAGGAGTCACTCAAGCTGATCAAAACGAGCAATCTGAACCTGATGAATATCACCAAGCTCAACCCAAGCTAAATGAGCTTAATAATATTTTCAAACATCAGCAAACAAACTCTGCTCAAGCAACTCAACCAGTGACTTCAAGTAAAAATCCCTTTGAATCAACTTTTAATCAAGCGCAACCTTTAAGTAACAAAACTCCCCAAGTTCCACCTAAAGCAGAACCAGTAAAAAAGACCACAACTGAAGCATTACCGAAAACCATAAAAAAGCCTGAGTCTAAGCCTACGACAGCCAATGCAAATAAAGTTGCTGAAAGTAAAGCTGACACTGATGAAAATATTGATATTCCTGTAGCCAGCGTAGAAGTTTCAGTCACACGAACTGCTAAAGAACCTGCACCGTGATTTTTTTTATCATTGTCAGTTTTGTGATATTAATCATCGCACTGACTTTATTGATGTCTTATGAGATAAGACAAAAAATAATAGATTTTGCACAAAGCTTATTACCACAAGGTAAAAAAAAGCTTTTAAACGCACGTAAATTTGCACATGAAATGAATCATGCTGCTTCAGCAGAGCAAATTCAAACGCATTGGCACTTACAGCAATGGTGGATACTCATTGCTGGTTTTTTCTTACTTAGCAGTATTATGCTTTTTGCTTTTACAAAACCCGTTGATCCTACAAAAATAGAAGCGAACTATTTAAAGAAAGCTGATCCTCAAATTTATAACTTATTAAATGGGGAAATTCTTTCCCCTCCACCAGAGGTTGAAGAAAGTCTCGTCGATGCAGCAATCGTTGAAGCTGTACGTCTTGAGCAACAATATCAAGCTCAAACTGGCGGTTCTGTTTCATCTACAACTATTCCTAATGTAGAAAATTCAGAGTTTTCTCATGGTCATCTCGATACTTCAATGGTAAATCGTAAGTGGGACAAGATGCATCCAAGCTATAAACAACGATTACTTATGGTCTTCAAAATTATGAAGGAACAACATGGCTATGAATTAGTATTACTAGAGGGTTATCGTAGTCCTGCACGACAAAATAGCCTATCTCGGAATAAAGCAACCACTTTAGCGACTGCATACCGTAGCTATCACCAATTTGGTTTGGCAGCTGATGTCGCATTCAAGCGAGATGGTAAAGTCGTTATTTCTGAACGTGATCCTTGGGCTATGCGTGGCTATCAGTTATATGGTCAAGTTGCTGAGACTGTCGGTTTAGTTTGGGGAGGACGTTGGACAAAAATTCATGACTACGGTCATACAGAATATCGAATGCCTGGCTTGGTTCGTAGCAAGGAAACTCATGATCGTTTCATGCGAGAAGCTGAACAAGGTAATTTAATGGCAAGCAATATAGAACAGTAATAATCCGTTGATTCTCTTTTCAAAATGCCTGTTAACGATACAGGCATTTTTGTATTTATTGATATATTTTGCGCTTGTAATTAACTATGTGAAGACATCGATTTAGAAGTTAATTTTCCCGTACCCATGCATTTCCCTTAATTTTATTTATTTATTTTTCTTTTCACATAAAAAAACACCCCCTTCGAATGAAGGGGGTGTTTAGAATAATGAGCTGGCGATGACTTACTCTCACATGGGTAACCCCACACTACCATCAGCGCTAAGAGGTTTCACTTCTGAGTTCGGGAAGGGATCAGGTGGTTCACTCTTGCTATTGTCGCCAGCACAACTGTTGTGACTTTGCTTAGGTCTTATTCGCATATATTATTTGCGTGCCTTTGCTTGGTCAAAGAAGTTATTAACAGCTATTTGAGTTGCTTTAATTTGTGCAGTTTAGCGTTTTATCTAACTAAATCAA